>JAEEYU010000070.1 GCA_016288315.1 Clostridiaceae bacterium
AATATAGTCAAGCATTCGAAATGCTTTACCTTTCACGGGGGTGTAGCTCACTTGGGAGAGCGCTTGAATGACATTCAAGAGGTAAGGGGTTCGATCCCCCTCATCTCCACCAGAAAAACAGTCTGTCCGACAGGGCGGGCTGTTTTTGTTTGTGAGGGGTGAGAAGTCCTTACATAAAACCCGGGGTCCCCGAAAAGTCCAAAGACTTTTTGGGGAAAGGAGGAGCGGCGGAGTGAGCGAGAGCCGCAGCATTCTGCTTTTTACGGCGACGGTGCGAGCGATACGCAGCCCGTGACGACGCCGATCCCCCTCATCTCCACCGGGAAACAGTCTGTCCGACAGGCGGGCTGTTTTTGTATTGAGCGGGGTGAGAATCCCTTACATAAACGGCATGTTGCGAAAAAGGGACACGATCAGTGTTAGAATGATGATGCAAAAGCAGAAGGGAGCAGTAGCGTAAAATAAAAAAGGAGTTGTTTACGATGAAAAGAAGAATAAGATTGAAAAAGTATGCTATTCATATCCTGCCTATTCCCGCGGTTACTTCCGATATGTTTGAATACCCTATTGATAAGAATGCACTTATTTCCTGCGTCACAAGGACGACTCCGTTTTTGGTCGGAGAAACGGACTTGTCAAAACTGATTCTGCCCTTCAATGATGTGGAGGATGCAAATGTTCCCGGTGCTTTCAACAGCGCTTATGCCAGAGAAATTATTCGGTTTATTAAATCAATACCAGACAGTGTCACGGATTTATATGTTTGTTGTTCAAAGGGTGGTTCAAGGAGTCCGGCACTTGCAGCGGCTCTTCTTAAAGCATCAGGTCGAAGTGACCGGACCGTATGGAAAAATCCTTATTATGTTCCAAATAAACTTGTTTATAAAATTATGCGTGATGAACTTGGGTATTATATACCATGGATAATTGTAAAGCTAAAATCATTTGACAATGAAATGCAGTTTAAGAAGGCAAAAAGAAAAGGCGATTCCGGAAAATATGAAAGATGGCAGATACTGCATTAATTATTTAACAATCAGAAAGCAGGAAAAATTGATTAAAATATGAAGCGATTGTTTGTAATATCCGCGCACAAATCCGTTTTCAACCGCACAGCAGAGTCCTTCGGCGAACATCTGGCAACAGCGGAAATGTGACTCGTGAAAGCCGCGGGGAGCAAATTCCTTACGGAAGAAAATGCACATAAGGCGGAATATCGGCAGATCCCTGCGCAGAACGGAATTATACTCCCTGCCTTGTGACGATAATTTGTCGCCGTATTTGATGTATTAGGGAATAGTTTTCAGTATTAAGATTTTATAAAGATAATTAATACCGCTGCACCGTATTTTCATTGTCTCCATAATGTCTCACAAACACAGAAAAACAGTCTGTCCGACAGGGCGGGCTGTTTTTGTATGTGAGGGGTGAGAAGTCCTTACATAAAACCCAGGGTCCCCGAAAAGTCCAAAGACTTTTTGGGGAAAGGAGGAGCGGCGGAGTGAGTTCGATATCTGTTTGTTTGTCAATCAGCGCAGGTGTGAGGTATTCGGTGACAACGTATTGACCTGCACAGTATATCTGATATAATGATTATATTCACAAAACCGGGACGGAGATGTGCGTTATGAAAAAAGCCAAGGACCCCGCCAAAATCGAGAAAGAGATAGCCAAAAGGCAGAAGCAGCTTAACAAAAGAGAGGGCAAAAGCTACTATTTTTACCTGTTCTTCATAATCGGCATAGTTTACATCACAGATGAAGTTGCCTCCGCGATAGCGTCTTTTATGCAGCAGGATATTGCCAAGGATATCGCTTCTCTGGAGACACTGAACAAAATCACATTTCTTTCGTTTCCTCTTATGGCTCTCGGAGTCATATACAAGCCGCTTGCGGACAGGTTCGGCAGGAAGCCGTTTCTTATTCTCAACACCTTCGGAATGTGTATGGGTCTTATGATTGTTTATCTGACGCATAACCTTGCCGGATATATCGCAGGAACCGTTCTGACACAGTTCTTCATAACCCACGACATGCAGGTCGTTTACATAATGGAATCCGCTCCCGACAAACACAGGGCCAAGATTTATTCCTCAATAAAATGCATTGCCATGCTGGGCGTTACACTTATTCCGCTTCTGAGAAAGACAATGATGCACAGCACCTCGGAATGGAGAAACGTATTTCTTGTTCCGGCGCTTCTCGGAATTGCCGTGAGCGCAACAGCCATCTTTCTTGCAAAGGAAACAGATGCGTTCAACATTGCAAGAATCAATGAGCTCAGGGGAACGGCAAAAGACGTTGAAGAAAAATCAAGCGGCGGAGGAATTATCAACGCCCTGAAATTCGGCTTCAGACACAAGCAGACAAAGTGGCTGTTTCTCGCTCTCGTATTCTGCGAGACCGGATTCATTTTTACTCTTGACTATCAGTCCATAATGACATTCGGCTTTGTGGATAATGCAATGGCACAGGGGCTTTTTACCAACATTGAAGCGGCGAGTGAGAGCATTCTCATGAACGAAATCACGACCGCTCTGTTCTTCTATCCCATTGGATGTGCCATAAGCCAGCTCATTCCCGGATTCATTTCAGACAAAAAAGGAAGAAGGTATTCGGCAATAGCCATGTCCGCTTCTGCCGTTGTTCTGTTTCTCGGTTTCTGGCTGGGCGCGGAAAAGGGACTTCCTCCGCAGATAGTGGGTTTCCTCTGCGGCGGCAGCGTGGGAACATTCTGGGCCAATATTGACACCATTTCGCTTATGGCAGGTGAATCCACCCCTACAGAGCTCCGTTCCTCCATGCTTTCGGCAATATATCTGCCGCTGGGGTTGGGAATCGGATTCTCCTTCGGCATGTCATTTCTGTTCATGCAGCTTTTCAGCGAGCAGGCAATCGGCATCATTTCACTGTGCCTCACCGTGCCCGGACTTCTTGCGGACTTCTTCATTCTTTCGCTCAAGGTTAAAGAAACTGCCGGGGTAGATCTTAAGGAAATCGACGGTTCCGAATTTGACTGACGGCTGCCGGCAATGGATCCATATCGGTTGTTTATTTGAAGTAAATAAATAAAAGACAGCGGAGCAAAGCTTTATTTCAAGCAGTGCTCCGCTTTTTTCACTTGGTTTTATATTATTATTTTTTTAAAGAGTTTTATTAATTCAATGTTTTACTTTTTTTTACTTTTGTATATAATAATACATGAAAACAATACGGGAGGATTAAAATGAAAACACTTGTAATTTATTATTCGAGAAAAGGCGAAAACTATGTAAACGGCAGCATTAAGAATATTGACAAAGGCAACACGGAGATTGCAGCCGAATACATCCGTGACGCTGTGGGTGCGGATTTGTTTGAAATTGAGACGGTAAAAGAATATGACAAATCATATATGACCTGCATTGAAGAGGCGAAGGCGGAGCTCAGGGAGAACGCACGCCCGGAGCTCAAAGCGTATATTGATGATATAAGCGCTTACGATAATATTGTTATTGCGGGACCCTGCTGGTGGGGTACCTACCCCATGGCGGTGATAACTTAGCTTGAAGCTCTTGATTTTACGGGCAAAAAGGTGTTCCCTGTTATGACGCACGAGGGCAGCGGGCTCTCCGGTGCGCCTGCCGCGCTCAAAAAATACTGCAAGGGCGCACAAATCGGCGAAGGTCTTGCAGTTCACGGCGGGAGCGCCGCAGGTTCAAAGAGCACGGTTGAAAAATGGGCGAAGAATAATCTGTAATACAGAATAAAGATTGAAAAATAATAAATTAAGAAAGTTGAGATGCTGCCATGAAAAAAATAACTGCTTTGATTATTGCTTTTGTTATGATTATCTCACTTGCGGGCTGCGGTGCGGGCAACGGAAGCGAACCTGCCGGTGAGGCGACTTCGGATGCGGACGGTTCCGGTGTTACACAGGCAGGCGGAAGCGACGGCACTCAGCCAGCAGGCACGGAAGGGAAAAAGATTCTGACGGTTTATTTCAGCTCGGCAAACACTGCCGCTGTGGATGCGGTATCATCCGCGACGCCGTCGGTTAAAAACATGGGTTCAACGGAATATATTGCCGTATATATAAACAGCAAAGTCGGCGGAGATATTGCGAAAATCACGCCGGTAAAGGACTACCCCGAAAGCTATAACGGCACGCTTGACGCAGCGAAAGCGGAGCGCGACGGTGACGAGCGCCCCGAATTTAGAAATCTTGACGTAAGCCCCGAAGATTATGATGTTATTTTTGTCGGCTACCCGATGTGGTGGTATACACTGCCGATGATTATGTATACATTTTTTGACACCTACGATTTCAGCGGCAAAACCATTATCCCCTTCAACACTCACGAGGGAAGCGGCGACGGCGGAACGTATAATGAAATAAGGGAGTTTGAGCCGGACGCAACGGTTTATGACGGGCTTGCAGTCAGAGGCGGAAGCGCAGAAAAATCGGATGAAGACATTGACAAATGGCTCGCCGGTCTCGGCTATTGACCGAAAAAATGTAAGCGGACATTTATATGAATTCATTTATAATTAAAAGATGTGTTGACGCGGCGATGACGCTCGTTCTGTTTTTGCTTATGGCATATCAGGTGACGGGCGGGGCGCTGCACGAGTGGCTGGGGATTGCGATGACGGCGCTTGTGATTTTTCACAACATTCTGAACCGTTCCCGCTTGCGCGCATTCGGAAAGGGCAGATACACCCCTTACAGAATTGCTCTGACGGTAAACGACATTTTGCTGCTGCTCTGCTTTTTTGCAACTGCGCTGTGCGGAATCTCAATGAGTTCTCACGCGGTTGCGTTCATCAGCGGATTTTTGCCGTCTTCAGTTGCAAGGGCCGCTCATCTGGCGCTCTCGCACTGGTCGTTTGCGCTAATGGGGATTCACATAGGGCTTCATCTGCCGCAGATGACTGCAAAGGCAGGCAAAAAGGTTAAAACTGCCCTGCTTGCGGTGCTGTTCATCTTTGCGGCGGCGGGAATGTTTCTGCTGATAAAAAACGGATTTTTCGGTTATATGTTTTTACAGACAAGGTTTGCGTTTTTTGATTATGAGAAAAATTCCGCCGTTGTGATTATTGAAAACATGCTGATGCTTGCTTTCTTTGTGTTTGCAGGCACGGCGGCGGCTCTGATAATGAAAAAGAGCAATAAAAAATCTACATAAAAAGGGATGAAAATATGAAAATAAAACAGACTGCGGGAAGAGATCAGCTGGGCGGATTTGCGCCGATGTTTGCGCATCTCAATGATGACGTGCTTTTCGGCGAGGTATGGAACGAGCCCGTTCTTGACACGAAGACGAAATGCATAATAACGGTTGTGTCGCTTATGGCAGGCGGAATCACCGACTCATCGCTGAAATACCACCTTGAAAACGCGAAAAACAACGGCGTTACAAGGGAGGAAATTGCCGCAATAATCACGCATTGCACGATGTATGCGGGCTGGCCGAAGGGCTGGGCAGTTTTCCGCCTTGCAAAAGAGGTCTGGAGCGAAGAGTGCAAAGCCGTTACGGACAGAGACCGTTTTCAGAGCGAGATAATGTTCCCGATAGGCGAGCCGAACCCATACGGCGAATATTTCACGGGGCAGAGCTATCTTGCTCCCGTTTCAACACAGCAGGTGCCTGTTTACAATGTAACCTTTGAGCCGGGCTGCCGTAACAATTATCACATTCACCATGCAAAAAGCGGCGGCGGGCAGATGCTTGTCTGCATAGGCGGAAGAGGTTATTATCAGGAGGACGGCAAAGATCCCGTTGAGATGACAGAGGGCAAGGTTGTCAATATTCCCGCAGAGATAAAGCACTGGCACGGTGCGGCGCCCGGCTCGTGGTTTGCGCACCTTGCAATTGAGGTTCCCGGCGAAGAAACATCCACCGAGTGGTGTGAAGCGGTTCCGGACGAGGAATATTATAAACTGAAATGAGTTAAGGGCCCCCGAAAGGGAGCCCTTTTGTTTTATATTTTCACTTAATACGTTATTACAGAGTGATTCCTATGAGGGAGAGGACTTTGTTTAAAGCGTTGCGAAGGAAGTTTATAACCGATTTAAAGAAATCAATTATTTTTTCAAATACGGTTTTTTCGGCGGGTTCTTCTTCTCCTTCAACGGTAAAGTCATACAGAGCATCGGTGCCGAGTGTGTTGCCGTTGTTTGCTTTGAGGTCTTTGCCTAATTTAAGCGAATACTTACCGTTTCCGAGACCCGAATAGGTGAGAACGGTGTAGCTGTTGCCCGCATCATCCTTGACGAAGTCGGAGAAGCTGACAGTTACGCCCTGCACCGCTTTGCCGTCGGAATCAATTATTGTTATCTGTTTGAAGTTCTCCGCCTGATTTTCGGTCATACCGCGGGAGAAGGTAATTGTGATTTCGCCGCTTTCGCCGAGGGTTTCATTTGCAATGGGTTTGCCGTTGACGGTAACTGATACAACTTCAAGAGGGTTGTTGCCGTTGCCCGTTCCGGTGCCGTCGCCCTTTACGGTG
The DNA here is from genome assembly GCA_016288315.1 of Clostridiaceae bacterium. Classification (GTDB taxonomy): domain Bacteria; phylum Bacillota; class Clostridia; order Oscillospirales; family Acutalibacteraceae; genus CAG-177. The sequence goes on from JAEEYU010000070.1 coordinate 6,492, forward strand.
AATGCGATTTCCTGCTTTGTGCCGAGAGTGCTGCCGTTCTTTGCGGTAAGTTCCTTGCCGATTGTAAGGGTGTATTCACCCTTGGCAATACTGCCGAGCGTTACGGTGAACACGGTTTTGTCTTCGCCGGGCGATACGGTGCACTCCGCTTCGGCACCTGCTGAATCCTTGACCTTGATTTTACCGATATTGCCTGCAAGCACGGTTGAATCGGTGACATTGTTTGAGAATGTAAGAGTGATTTCGGAGCCGGCGGGTATTCTTGCGCCCGAGAGGTCTGCATCGCCTGCCTTTGCGGAGACGAGCGTGAGAGTTTTTTCGCCTTCGCCGCCTTCGTTGCCGCCTTCACTGCCGCCGTTGCCTTTGCCTACGGTAAATGAAACGGTGGTTTTGCTGCCGAGGGTAAGCTCGGTGTTTTTGGCGCAGATATCCTTGCCGAGAGTAAGGGTGTATGCGCCTTCGGCAATTTCGCCGAGATCAACGGTAATAACCGTTTTTTCGCTGCCGGCACTGACAGTTACGCCTGTTAGCTGCGCGCCTTCGGAATCGTTGACCTTGATTTTTGAAGCATTGTTTTCAAAAACGGTTGCGTCGGTCACATTGTTTGAAAACGTGAGGGTGATTACGGAGCCGGAGGGAACGGTTGCGCCTTCAAGGTCCGCCTCACCGACCTTTGCCGATGTGAGGGTGAGGTCGCCTGCCGCGGCAAATGCGGTGACATTGAGAACCATAAGAAGCGCGAGAAGAATGCTGAGAACAGAGGATGTTTTTTTCATTTTGATTCTTCCTTTCATCAGATATTATTATCTTTTTTCTTTTTTATTGTAAATGCAATCGCAGGAACTGTGATGACTGCAATAATACCGGGAATTATATAGGGAACGGCTTTACGCAGACCGCCGTTCTCTTCTTTTTCGGGTGTGTCTGCGGATGAGGTCTGACCTGTTGCGGATTCGGAAAACGCCGGTGTTTCAGCCGGTATGCTTTCGGATTCATCGGTTTGCGAGGTTAAAGGCGGTTGCGTCTGATAATCGGCTGTGTTCTGCTGAGTTGTATGAGCTGACGTTACGGTCGGGGTTGTTGCGGAGTTTTCAGTTGCTGCCGGCGTTGTTTGTTCGGGCGTTTGCGCCTTTGCGGCGGTAACGGCTCTATGGGTAATCTCACGCCGTGTTTTTTCGATGACGGATGTCTGCTTTGCAACGACTGTTACTGATTCAACAGGCGTTTTTGGTATCGGTGCTGCTATGGGTTTCGGTTTTGCGGCTGTTGAAGAGGGAGCCGTCTGCGTTGCCGGTGCCGCCTTTGCGGTGGTGAAGCTTATGTAGCTGTCTTTACCGAGTGTGACACCGCTTTTGGAGGTTATATCCCTGCCGATTTTAAGCAGGTATGTTGTTTCCGGCTCAAGCGGAGAGACGGGAACTATTGTAACAATCCGTTTGATTGAAGGGTCAACCTGGTCGTCGCCCATTTCGACATTCACCGGTATATTTTTGCCGTTTGCATCCGTCATTGAAAAGCACTTCATATTGTTTTCTTTTACGGTGAAATGAACGACATTTTTATTGAAATTGAGAACAATACGCGGAGTCAGGGAAACATTCTGAGAGCCGTTTGCGACACTTGAGGATTCAAGCGCCAGCGGTTTGTCTTTGCCTCCTCCCGTTCCGTCGCCGTTGCCGCCCTCGGCGAACACCGGGAAGGCAAGAGAGAGAACAATCAGAAATACGGTTGCAAAGGAAGTCAGGCGTGATGCATAATTGTTATTCATTCAGGCACCTCTTTACACATTCAAAACCGACGGCATTCCAGCGGCGGTAGCGGCAGTTGTAGCAGCTCACCGCATCATCACAGAAAAGCTCGTCTTCGCAGTCTTCGGAAAACGACGGGCAGTTTTCAGCTGTATAAGCCGCCTCGGCAAACGAGGATTTTCCGCCGGTGAAAACTGTTTTTCCGTTTGATTGAGTCAGATATTTCATTGGTTTTTCTCTTTATTCTTTTTGATTTTGGGTTTTGGCATATATGTGCCGTTTTCTTTTATGATAACCGAGGTAATTCTGCCGCAGCTGTATAGCAGTTTTGTGGGGTGAACGAATTTTAACGGCAGGTCATCCGTTATCTCGCTGCCGTTTTCATCGGTAAAGCGCTCAACGCCGTAAACGGCGGCAAATGAGGACAGGGTCCAGTCGGTTTTGTTCGGGAGAGGCTGGAGTTTGCCCTTGATTCTGCCCTCTTCTCTGCCAGCTCTGAGAGCCGCCCCTGCGAGCGCTCCTATTATGCCCCCGCCCGTTCCGCCGTGTTCGCTCAGATGAAGCCCGGAGCCGAACTCTGCGGCTGTTTTATAAGCATCGTCTTTAGTGAGAACCTCGTTCTGAGCACGTTTGCCGAAACTGATGAGGGCGGAATAATCAAGAGACGGGGAATCGGTCAGGATACAAAGACCGGGGTCGGAGCCGTCGGCGGAATTCTCTTCAAGGTATTTTTCGCAAAAGACGGTAAAAGCGGAAAGATCTTCAGTCTCTGCAGTGCAGCACATTGAGCTGTTGTGAGAGGTATATGGTATATCCTCGTGAATAAAGAGCTGGTAGCGCACGGTGAAGCCCGCCTTTGCCAGCCCCCTGACCGCTGCTTCGCCCATCATATTTTCAAGGAGTTCGCCGGTGCCGATGCTGTCGAAATTGTCGGTGTCGTCAATGCAGACAAAGAGATTCATTTATTCACTCCCCCGCTCCGTTTTAGGCTCGCGCATTTCGGTGCCTTCGATTATGGAGGCAAGCTGACTGTCAGTGATTGTATAATTGAAAAACTTTTTGTAAAAATCTTTTATTTCGGTGTTCATATCAACCTCAAATGTGTCGGGATAAAGCAGGTTCATAAGCCAGAGGATTGCAAGGGGCGTTTCAAAGCTTGAGGGGTGACCCCAGCGTGTGATTCCTATCGGAATCTGAAAGACCTGCCCGTTCTTCACGCAGGAAAGCCCCTGCCATTTGGAATCGTTCAGGATATAATCATCCACCTGCGCTTCGTTGCAGATTATTATATCGGGATTCCATACATAAATCTGCTCGAGTGTGGTGTATGCCTTTTCGCCCTCAATGCTGAGTCTGCCGCTTTGAACGGACACGTTCTGTGCGCCGGTAAGGGCAATCCACCAGGCGCAGAAACTGCCTTCGTAATCTGTGCGGACCGCTTCGTTTACGGAGTGATAAAGGCGGATTTTTGTTTCGGGTTTTTGCGCTGTCTGTGCCCTTTTTGCAACGGAGCGGAAATATGAAACATACTCCTTCGCTTTTTTTCCGTTATTAAATGCTTTGCCGAGAATTTCAACCGATTCAAGCTGATCTTCGGCGGTGTCGTAGTTTATGACTATGTAAGGAATTCCCATAGCGTCGATTTTTGCGCGTTCCGTTTTATTGTCATAAGTGCCTCGGTTGACGACGAGCAGGTCGGTGTTTTTTGCCATAATCTCCTCGGCGTTGACGGAGCCGCTGTTTTTGACGACAACGGCGTTTTGCAGCGAAGGGCAGATTTGCATAAGCAGGCGGCTTCTTGCCGCATTGTTTGTGAAAGAGGTAATGACATCTCCCCTGCCGAGCATAACGATTACGGGGCCCGAAAACGGACACAGAACGCAGACCGAACGGGGTTCGGCAGGAACGGTTACCTCTCTGCCGACGCTGTCTGTAATGACAATGCCGTCGGCAGAAGGAGTGTTTTTGGCGGTGCATCCGCACAGTGAAGCGACAAGTATTATAAATGTGAGTGTAAGAGAAACAAGGCGTTTCATGGTCGGCTCCTTATTTATTATCAATGCCCGAAACGGCAACGGTTTTTACCGTTTTGCCGCTGTCTGTATGAATCTCAGCCACCTCGGCGTGCACTCCGTAAACCTCATACAGTGTTTCCGGGGTGATAAGTCCGCCGGGGGTGCCTGTGCGCGCGGGCCTGTCTTTGCATAGCATAACCACTTTTGAGTCAATGCCCTCCGATTCAAAATAAAGCGGATGCTGCAGGGTATGCGTAGCCATAAGCACGGAGATTGAATCTTTGCGGACAAGGTCTGTGAGGATTTCAAGAAAGAGGAGTTCGTTTCTGAAATCGAGAGAGCTTGTCGGTTCGTCGAGAACAATCAGGGGCGCATTCTGGGCGATGGCGCGTGCAAGGAGCACGAGTTTGCGCTCGCCGCCTGAGAGCTCGGTATAAGCTCTTTCGGAAAAACGCTCTATACCGATGCGCGCTATTGAAGAATCACATATTTCGTAATCATCTTTTTTCGGTGCGCCGAGAAGCCCCGAGCGCGCGGTTCTGCCCATAAGCACAACCTCCCTTACGGTATAAGGGAAGGCAGGCGTATGAAGCTGGGGAACATAGGAAACGAGTTTTGCAAGCTCAGGACGGGAAAGCGAGAGAACGTCTTTGCCGCAAACGGTGATGCTCCCGGAATAATTCCGGTGAAAACCGAGCACGCAGTCGAGAAGAGTGGTTTTACCGCTCCCGTTGGGACCGAGCAGACAGATTATTCCGCCCTTTTCTGCGGTGACGGAAAGATCTGACAGCAGAGGAGATTTATCGTATGAAAAAGAGAGGTTGTCTATGTTTAATATCACGTCGCAAAACCTCCCTTCGTCTTTTTGAGAAGATAAACGAAAAACGGTGTGCCGACGAGGGCGCAGAGTATTCCGACAGGGATTTCGGAGCCCGTGAGCGTGCGTGAGAGCAAATCAACAAGCACCATAAAGCAGGCACCCAGAGATATACTGACGGGGATGAGTTTCTGATTGCTGTTGCCGGTAATCATACGCCCGATATGCGGAATGACAAGACCTACCCAGCCGATTGTTCCGCTTATGCATACGGCGGCCGCCGTGCAGAGGGTTGCGCCGCCGATAATCAAAACCTGACATTTCCGCACGTCAACGCCGAGGGATGCCGCCTCCCTTTCGCCCATTGAGAGGACGTTGAGCTTCCAGCGTGAGAGGAAGATAAGGAGCATACCGACGCCCATCGGAATTGCGGCGAAGAGATGGGAATAATTGACGGATGCGAAGCTGCCCATAAACCAGAATGTGATTGATGGGAGCTGACTGTATGGGTCTGCGACATATTTCATTATTGAGACGAGGGCGCTGAAAAACGTGCCTACAATTACGCCGCCGAGAATCATAGTGATTGACGTGGTGACACGTGAAATTCTGCCTGCAAAATAACTCAGCAGAACTGCCGAAACGGCGAAAGCGAATGAGAAGATATAAGTGAAAACTCCGCCGCCGAAAAAAACTATTGCAACGCAGGCACCGAAACCGGCTCCGTTTGAGACGCCGAGTATGCCGGAATTGACAAGCGGATTGCGGAAAACGCTCTGGAACGCAGCGCCCGACACGGCGAGCGACGCCCCGACAAAGGCGGAGGCGATTGCTCTTGGCAGGCGCAGGTGAATAACGGCAACTCTTGCCGCATCGGAAACGCTCTGAGGTTTTATAAGAGAGAAAACAACCTCGCTTAACGAAAGATGGTATCTGCCGAAAAACAGAGAAATGAAAACGGCGGCAAAGGGCAGAATGATAAGCAGCGCCCGGACGGGCAGTGACAGACTGCCTGCGGTTTTTGCCTTTTGCATTTGCTTTCACTTCCCTTCCGGTATTTTGCAGAAATTAAAGAACGGTTATTTCATCATTTTCTTTGACGGTGCCGCCCTCAAGGACGATGCCGAAGATGCCCTCCTTCGGCATTATGCACTGACCGACGAGTTCTCTTATTGCGCAGCCGTCGTGGCACTCCTTGCCTATCTGGGTGACTTCAATTACCGCCTCTTCGCCGATTTTAAGCTTTGTGCCTACGGGAAGAGTATAAAGTTCGATGCCCTCGGTTGTGATATTCTCCGCAAACATACCGTGGCACAGACCGTCGGTGCGCATACCCTGCGCTTTTTCAATACTCTCTTTTGCGAGCAGGCTTACCTGACGGTGCCATTTGCCTGCGTGGGCGTCGCCTTCAAAACCGAAATCTTTAATAAGCTTGCCCTCGGGAATTGATTTTTTTGGGGTTTTCTTTTTTTCGCTGATATTTATTGCAACTACTTTTGCCATATTATCCTCCCGTTCTGTTGAGGCCGTGGGGGACGCTCATATTTTCAAAGCTGTGCCCTGCGGGTTTTTTCAGAATTATTTTTTCAATCTCCTGTGTCAGTCTTTTTTCATCATTGACAAAGGGCATAAGGTTGAACGCCGTGTCGTAGCCGAGACAGGGTTTAACCCTGCCGTCGCACAGAAGACGCACCCTGTTGCAGGACCGGCAGAATTTGTGCGTTATGGGGTTTATGAGCCCCACCCTGCCTGCGAAGCCGTCGGCAGTGTAATATACAGCCGTTCCCTCTTCCAATTCAGCAGGGGTGAGAAAAGGAAACTGCCTGAGAATCTCGGCGCCTGTGACGATGAGAGATGCGTTTTCGCCTTCATCGGAGAAGGGCATAAGTTCAATGAAGCGGACGTCGATTTTTTTGTTTTTTGCGAGATTAATAAGACTGCCCGCTCCGTCGCTGTTGACGCCTTTCATCAGAACGGCGTTGATTTTTACGGGAGACAGACCTGCTTTTTCCGCTTCGTCTATTCCGTCGAGAACCTTTCTGAGAACATCGGCTCCGGTGAGGTGGCGGTAGGTGCTGCCGTCGGTGCTGTCGAGACTTATGTTGACGCTGTCGAGACCCGCGTTTTTCATTTGGCGGGCAAGCTGAGAAAGGTAAACTCCGTTTGTTGTGATGCCGAGCGTTTCAATGCCTTCAATGCTGCGGATTCTGCCGATTATTTCGCAGATGTCACCTCTGACAAGCGGTTCGCCGCCCGTGATTCTGACTTTTTTTACTCCGCATTTTGCGAAGGCGCGGACGAGCTTTTCGATTATTTCGGGCGAAAGCTCCGTCTCTTTTTTTGCACAGCCGCTCTTGCCGCAATAAACGCAGTTGAGATTGCAGCGCTGAGTTACGGAGACCCGAAGATATGAAATTTCTCTGCCGAAGTTGTCATTCATTGTGATAATCGCTCTTTCCGCCCGTTTTTTCGAGCAGTTTTATTTCTTCAATAACCATATCCTTGCCCATCGCCTTGCACATATCGTAAACGGTGAGAGCGGCTATTGACGCACCCGTTACCGCCTCCATTTCGATGCCGGTTTTGTATGTGCATTTTGCCCTGACATATATGCCGAGAGCTGTGTCGCTCTCCTTTTCAAAATCGACGGTTATTTTGTCAATGGGGATATTGTGGCACAGCGGAATGAGCTCGCTTGTTTTTTTTGCGCCCATTATGCCCGCAATTCTTGCCGCTGCAAGACCGTCGCCTTTTTTAAGGTCGGAGCTGAGAAGCGCTTCGAGCGCATCGGGCTTCATTTTTATTCTCGCGTAGGCGGTTGCCGTGCGTTCGGTTACGGCTTTTTCGCCGATATCGACCATTACCGCTTCGCCGTTTTTGTTGATGTGAGTCAGCATATCAGACCTCCGTATAGCCTCCCATTTCATCGAGGCGGGCTTTGAATTCATCCGAGTAAAGCACTTCGAGGAACGCTTTGACCATGGGATTGTCAAGGAACCGTTTGTCAATGAGAAATTCGTAGGTTTCGTTGCATACGGGGATAAAATCAAGGTCATACATTTTTGCTGCGGAGTAAATGCCGAGACCTGCGTCCGCATTGCCGGCGGCGATGAGAGCCGCCACTGCCGTATGCGTAAACTCCTCGTTGTTATAGCCGTCTATTTCATCGGGGGAAATGCCGTTTTTTTCAAGCAGATAATCGCACAGTATTCTTGTGCCCGCTCCGCGCTGGCGGTTGACATAGCGGGCGTTTTTTATATCGGCAAATTCTTTTATTCCCAGCGGATTGCCTTTTTTAACCATAAGCCCCTGGACTCTGCCTACTCCCCTGACGGCTTCGGCGTTTCCCGATGGGATATATTTTTCGATGTAGGATTTATTGTAAACGCCCGTTTTTGTGTCAAGCAGGTGGATGCCGCCCATATGGGCGAGACCGTCGCGCACGGCGTAGATTGCGCCCATACTGCCGACGTGGGTGGATGAGACTCTGAAGGGCGCCCCTTTTCCGGCGAGGAAATCGGACACTTCATCAATAAGCGGGTCGTGGCTGCCGGTGATGACAAGGGTGTTTTCAATCTGCCAAAGAGGTTTATTAAGGCGGACCTGCACTTCTTCGCCCGCTTCAATGCCTTCGCAGTCCTGCGCGACGAGAATAACGCCGTCTGCCTTTGTGAAGCTTGTTATTACGCCTGCGCCCCTTGCGAGCGGAGCTGCGGAGAGCACATTGCCGATTCTGCCGAGCGAGACGCGGACATACTCGGTATATTTGAGGGAGGAGACAATCTTTTTTGCAAGCACCGCCTTTACGGTTACGGCTTCTCTTCGCTGTCTGCCGTAATACATTGAGACGACATCGCCGACTATTTCATCCATTATAACTATTGCCGACACGGGATAGCCGGGGATGCCGATGACGGGCTTGCCTTTTGCCTCGCCGAGGACGGCGGGCTTGCCGGGTTTTATTGCTATGCCGTGAATGAGCACGGTGCCGAGAGATGATATGATTTCGCTTGTGTAATCGTCTCTGCCTGCGGATGAGCCGGCGGAAACGAGGACAATATCACATTCGGAGAGTGCCTTTTCGACGGCTTGTTTTATAAGCTCTTTTTTGTCGGGAACAATGGGATAAACCTTTGAGAGCGCACCGAAATTTTCAAGCATGCCTTTGAAAACGGTTGAGTTGAATTCGATAATATCGCCTTTCCCGGGATTGCCTGTGGGCGGGACTATTTCATCGCCCGTCGGTATTATGCCGACAAGCGGTTTTTTTATGACTTCGATTTCGGTTATGCCGCCTGCGAGGAGGGCTCCGCACAGAGAGGGTGTGAGAGTTGCGCCCGAAGGTGCGGCCATATCGCCCATACAGATATCCTCGCCGACCTGACGGACATTCTGCCAGGGGTAAACGGCGGAGATTATCTGCAGTTTGCCGTCGCCCGCTTCAATTAAATCTTCAACCATAATAACGGCGTCGCAGCCGTCGGGAACGGGGTCGCCCGTGTCAACAACAGTGTAGTCATCGGGCAGAAGGGTTACGGGCGTTTTTTCGCTTGCGCCGAAGGTGATGCGCGAATCAACAGCTACACCGTCCATGGCGCTTGCGTTGTAGTGCGGCGAGCAGATACGGGCGTAGGCGGCGTTTTTAATAACTCTGCCGCAGGCATCCGTGACGGGGACGGTCTCGCAGGCACCTGAAAAGCCGACCGTTTCAAGGCGGCTGAAAAATGTTGATTTTGCCTCTGAGAGAGGCACGTTGTTCAAGTAATTGTGTTTCATAGTTTATACACTTCCACGCTTGTTCCTTTATTGAGCCCTTCGGCATTTCTCGGAATTCTTATAAACCCCTGCGCCGAAGACAGGACGGATATTACGCCCGATTTTGTATGAAGAGGGACAATTTCGTTTTTCTCATTTATCTGCACGCAGAGAAATTCCTCTCTGCCGTGGTTTGAAGGGATATTTACACAAAGGGTGCCCGTTGACGCAGGTTTGTCGGGCGGAAGACTGAGAATTGATTTTATATATCCGGCAACAATAAGTCTGAAAACGAAATATGCCGCAAGCGGATGACCGGGCAGACCGAAGACGGGTTTGCCTTCAACCATTCCGAATATTGTCGGTTTGCCGGGCTTCATGGCGATTCCGTGAAAGAACGCTTCGCCCAGGGTGCCGATGATATCGACGGTCATATCTCTTGCGCCTGCGGACGAGCCGCCTGAAATGATAACGGCATCGGCTTTTCTGAGACAGTCGGTGAGGGCGTTTTCGATTTCATCTCTTTTGTCGGCGACCGCTCCGTAATCAACGGCATCGCAGCCGTATTCGCGCAGTGCGGAGCAAAGAAGGTATGAATTGACATCTCTTATCTGACCCGGTTGCGGTTTGCCTTTGACTATCTCATCACCGGTAGAGATGACGGCAACCGCCGGTTTTTTGTAAACGGTGACTTCGTCAATGCCGAGAGCGGCGAGAATTCCTATCTGCGGAGCGCCGATGAGAGTGCCTTTTTCAAGAGCTGTTTCACCCATGGAAATATCGTCGCCTTTTTTGGTGACATTCTCATAAGGCGCAACGGATTTATAGACAAGACAGAGCCCTTCGGCAGTATCGGTGTGCTCAACCATAACGGCGGCATCCGCCCCTGCGGGGAGCATTCCGCCGGTTGAAATCCTTGCGCACTGACCGCGTTTCAGGGTGAAATCCGCACTCTCGCCCATAAGTATTTCGCCGATGATTTCAAGCTGTGCGGGAACGGACGCGCCCGCTCCGAAGGTATCGGCGGCACAGACAGCGTAGCCGTCAACCGTAGTCCTGTCAAATGACGGAACATCCTCGTGCGAGACAATGTCACAAGCGAGGACTCTGCCGCGGCTGCTTAAAATATTCACATTTTCGGTTTCGGGGTGAAGGTGCGATGTTTTCTCTTTGATGAGAGCGACCGCTTCTTCTCTTGTAAGGACGTTAAGCATCAGATTTTCCACCCGGATGTAAAAGATTTTGCCCATTGTGATTCGGGGCTTGAAAGTATATCGGAAGGCGCGCCGTCCGCTTCAATTCTGCCGCTGCCCAGCACAATCAGGCGTTGCGCCGAATTGACGGCGAGTGCGGGCGAATGGGTGCTCATAATGACGGTGCATCCGTATTTTTCTTTGTAATCGTTAATTGCTTCGGTTACCAGCTGTGCTCCCCTTGCGTCGCAGGCGGAGGTGGGTTCATCGAGCAGAAGAAGCTCACATTTTTTTGAGAGAATGCGGCAAAGAGCCAGGCGCTGAAGTTCGCCGCCCGACAGTGATTTTGCTTTTTTTGAGGCGAGGTTGTCAAGCCCGAGTTTTCGAAGCAGAACGGACGCCTCTTTTTCATCCGCTCCGCTGAGGGTTATATTCTTTATGAGATTGCCGCGAAAGGCGTAGCACTGCTGTGGAAGATACAGAACACTCGCCGGCGTTTTAACGCTGCCTTCGGTTTTTTTGATAATTCCCGCAAGTATTCTCAGAAGAGTTGTTTTGCCGCTGCCGTTTGCACCTGCGAGAGCTGTTACCGTGCCGTTTTCAAACACAAGCTCCGGTATGTCAAGAACGGTTCTGTCGCCGTAGCATTTTTTGAGACTCTTTATTTCAACCATCGGCGTTCTCCCTTACTGTAAATGATGCAAGCGCATTGACAATAAAGGCAATCAGCAGAAGGATGATGCCGAGGGCGATGGCAAACGAGAATTTGCCCTTGTTTGTTTCAAGCATAATGGCGGTGGTCATAACCCTTGTTTTCCACTGAATATTGCCGCCGACTATGCTCACGGCGCCCACCTCGGCTATGGAGCGCCCGAACGCATTGAGGACTACCGAGAAAAGAGAAGAGCGCCCCTCCCCTATGCAGAGCCGCGCGGTTTTAAGCCCCGAAAATCCGAGACCCCGCGCGGTTTCAATCACAGGTTTTGATGCGCTCTCAATAAATGACGATGTAAGACCGATAACAACCGGCGTTATCAGCATAACCTGGGCTACGACCATCACTCGGACGGTAAAAAGCATATTGAGTCTGCCGAGCGGGCCGTAGTGGGTAAAAAGCGAATACACCACAAGGCCTGCCACCACGGGCGGCAAGCCCATAAGAGTATGTATCAGTTTTTTTATAAATGATTTTCCGCGAAAGGACTGTGAACCGATAAGCGAGCCGAGTGGCAAGCCGATAAGGCAGGAAATAAGCGTGCTGAAAAAGGACATTTTCAGGGTAACGCCGATAATCTGCAGCAGTTCTTTATCCGGCGGAAAAAGCAATTCAAACGCCTGCCTGAAGCTTTCCATCGGAATTATTTAAGCAGGGTAAAAAGTGCGGTGCCGTATTCTTCTTCACCGTATTTTGCAATAAGGGCGCCCGCCTCGTCGCCGAGCATCCAGTCGATAAACGCCTGTGCGCCTTCGGTGTTGACGCCGTCAATTTTTTCGGGGTTAACGGCGATAAGAGAATAGGTGTTTTTCATATCCTCGCCTTCGGCAAGGACTATGTCAAGGTCAAGTTCATCCTTCATGGAGAGGAAGGTAGCTTTGTCGGTAAGGCAGTATGCCTGCTGCTCGCCCGCCATTGTAAGGCAGGCGCCCATGCCCTGACCTGCGCTGATATACCAGCTGTCATTTGCGGCATCGGGAGCGTCGTCGCCCCAGATTTTGAGCTCCGCCTTGTGGGTTCCGCTCTCATCGCCTCGTGAGACGAATTTGCTTTTGCTGTCTCTGATTTTTGCAAATGCAGAAGCGGCATCGGCACAGTCCTTGATTCCTGCGGGGTCGTCTTTGGGACCGACGATAACAAAATAGTTGAACATAAACGGAAGCCGCTCAACGCCGTAGCCGCCGTCTATGAATTCCTCTTCCGACGCCTTTGCGTGAACTAAAATGACATCGGCGTTGCCGTCTATTGCCTTCTGGATGGCGGCACCGGTGCCTGCCGACTGAACCTCTACCCTGTAGCCGGTTGCCGATTCAAAGGCAGGGAGAAGATAGGGCAGAAGCCCCGAATCATTGACCGATGTTGTTGTTGAAAGGCGGATGACGGGATTTTCGGGTGTTTCAGCCTGAACGGAGGTTGTCTCCGGCTCATCCGCCGGTTTTGCGCCGCAGGCGGAAAGCCCTGCGACCAAAGCGAGAGCCATAATAACAGCAAGTATTCTTTTCATGATATTTACTCCTTTTCAAACACGGAAGGCACCGCCGTTTCCCGCGATACCCTTAAGCCGATGAATGTATTTCGGCTTCGGTCTGCCGCACGTATGCAGGCACTTAGCCCGGCAGACTCGGACAATATCACAAATTAAATATATCATATATAATTCTGAAATAAAAGTATTTTTATTGATTTAATAAAATTTCTGTGATAGAATAAAATCGGTGATTAGTATGAAATTCGGAATAATATGTGTAAGCGACAGATGCTACAGAGGCGAATGCGAAGACAGGAGCGGTCCCGCCATAGCGCAATGCGTTGAAAAACTGATGACGGAAAAGGAATACCGACTTGTGCCCGACGAGAGGGAAATGATTGAAAATGCGATAACGGAGCTTGCAGACGGCTGCGGCGCGGATGTTATCTTCACGACGGGCGGAACGGGCTTTGCCCCGAGAGACATAACACCCGAGGCAACGAAAGCGGTCATTGAAAAGGAAGTGCCCGGAATTTCAGAGGCAATCAGGGCAAAAAGTCTTGAAATAACTGACAGAGCCATGCTTTCGAGAGCGGTGAGCGGTATCAGAGGGAAGACACTTATTATCAACCTGCCCGGCAGCCCGAAGGCGGTTTGCGAGAGCATAGAGGTAGTGCTCCCGATTCTTGAGCATGCGGTTGAGACAATCAGCGGAAACACGCAGAACTGCGGAGGAAATTACGGCAAATGAGTCTGAAATCCGAAATACAGGGCTTTGACATATCGGCAAAAAGCGCAGTTGTGGTCGGCTGCGGAGGTCTCGGCACAAACGCCGCCGTTCATCTGGCGGGTGCGGGAATCGGCAGACTGCTTCTGATTGACTATGACACGGTCGAGGAGCGCAACCTCAACAGGCAGTATTTTTACACTGCAAAAGACACGGGAGAAGAAAAGGCGCGCCTGCTTTGCGAAAGATTAAAGGCATACGCACCCGATGTTGACACGGAATATTTTGCGGGAAGATTTGAGGATGCGCCCGCCCGCGGTTATGACATAGTCATCACTGCCGTTGACAACATTGCGGCGAGGGCGCAGGTAAACGCCTTTTGCAAAGAGAATAAAACCCCCTGCGTAAACGGGAGCATAAACGGTTTTTTCGGCACGGCATACTTATATCTGCCCGGTAAAACCCCTGACCTGGAGGCGGCGGGATGCCTTAACGAAACGGGCATAAAGAACCGCTCTCCGAGCACCACGGCGGCGATTATCGGCGCATTCGAAGCGCAGCTTGCGGTTGATTATTTTCTTGGAAAGACAGCAAGCGCAGGCAGATTATTCATATATGACAACAGCGAAATACATTCATTGACAATAAGGAGTGAGGAAATTGACTGAGTATTGCGGCTACATGGGCAGAGTTCTGCTTGTTGACCTTACGAAGCGGACCTTCAGCGAATTCCCCTGGACGGACAAAGACAGGGAGCGCACACTCGGCGGCAAAATTATGGCGGGCGACATTCTGCTGCACCACATCAGGCCGGGTATGAAGGCGTTTGACGAGGACAACTGGATTGTTGTAACCACAGGTCCGCTTACGGGCTGCGGCTGCCCGAACACCTCGAGATTCAACATATCTACTGTTTCTCCGCTGACGGATATTGTAACCTCGTCAAACTGCGGCGGCGATTTCGGTCTGTCACTCAAAAGAGCTGGATATGACGCGGTTATTTTTACGGGCAGAAGCGAAAGCCCCGTTACCGTTCACATCACCTGCGACAATGTTGAATTTGAAAGCGCCGAAGAGTTATGGGGACTCACGACGGGCGAAGCGCAGGAGAAGCTTTGCGATTACCCGGGCAGGCTGGTAATAGGACCTGCGGGTGAAAACAAGGTGCTTTACGCCTGCGTTTTCAGCAACGAAAGGACTGCCGGCAGAGGCGGAGTGGGCGCCGTTTTCGGCGACAAAAAGCTAAAGGCGGTAACGGCTGTCGGCACAAAGCTGCCGAAGCTTGCAAATGAAGAAAAACTTAAAGATCTGAATAAAAAGTGGACAAAGCTTCTGCATACGCATCCCCTTACGGGCAGGCAGCTCCCCAAGCTCGGCAGCGCCGGTCTTATTGCCCCGATGCAGGCGCACTCCATACTTGCCACCAAGAATTTTTCTGCCGGCAGATTTGACGGCTTTGAAAAGGTTTCGGGCGAGGAGCTTGCGGAAAATCACCTTGTTTCAAACGCCGCCTGCACGGGCTGTGTTATACGCTGTGCGAGAAAGGTTGTTGTAAACGGCAAGGTTGTAAAAGGTCCCGAGCTTGAGACTCTCGGTCTGTTCGGACCGAACATTCTCAACGATGATATTGAAAAAATCCTTAAATGGAATTATGAGCTTGATGAACTCGGTATGGATGCCATCTCCTGCGCCGGCTCGATTGCGTTTGCAATGGAGCTTGCCGAAAAGGGTATTCACGATTTCGGAGTTCATTTCGGCGAGACGGACAACATTTCGCAGATGTTTGAGGACATTGCCTACCGCAGAGGCGAGGGCAACGACATAGCGGATGGTTCGAGGCGCATGAGCGACAAATACGGCGGAAAGGAATTCGCGATAAACGCCAAGGGTATGGAGCTTGCCGCCTACGAGCCGCGCCACGCAGTCGGTCAGGGTCTGGGCTACGCCACCGCCAACAGAGGCGGATGCCACCTCAATGCGGGTTATATGGTTGTTGTTGAAGGTCTCGGCCTTGATGTCAATTCACTAACACCGCACGGCAAGGCGGCAATAGGCATAATGTTCCAGAATCTTATGGAGGCGATATCCGCAGGCGGCAGCTGTATGTTCACGAGCTATGCCGTTCTGCCGGGCTTCCTCATCGGCAAGCCGAACATGCTCCTTACCAAGATGGTGCTTGCCGCCTTCCCCTATGTGGGACCGGTTGTTAACCTTCTGAGCCACTTCACAAAGGTTCCGCAGCTCAATATTCCCCTTCTTCCGCACGCTATTGCCGTCAAACACGCAACGGGGATGAAATCGAACATGGCAAAATACCTCACCTGGGGCGCTTACGGATATAACTGCGAAAGAATTGCAAACGTCATTCTCGGGCAGAAAGCCGGAGCAGACAAGCTGCCGAAACGCCTCACTGACGAGCTTCAGGATCCGGACAATCCCAAGACGAAAGTTCCGCTTGAGCAGATGAAGAAGGTCTATTACAGAGCAAGGGGTTGGAAGGACGGAATACCGACCTGGCACAGACTCAAGACGCTCGGTTTTGACATTGACAAATCTGTATATGACGCTGCAGTCGCCGCTGCGAAAAAGCCGGATTAAGGAGGGAGAAAGATGGCAAAAGCAAAGGTAAAGCTCTTTGGTGTTTACAGAGTTGACACCCATATTTCCGACATTGAGATTGAAGCCGAAAAGCTCTCTGACCTGCTTGATGAACTCAGCAGAATAGCGGTGGGCGAGCATAAAAGCAGCATCTCATTCAGCGATGCTTCCGTATTCATAAACGGCGAGCATTGCAAGAAGAAAAAGCAGAAACTTAACGACGGAGACGAAGTCTGGCTTCTCTCCCCGGCATCGGGAGGTTGATTATGGCTTTCAGAATTGATGAAAATATATGCGTCGGCTGCGGTGGATGCGCTTTCACCTGCCTTTTCGGCGCGATAAGCGCGGCAAACGATGACGCTTCGCTCTATGCGATTGACGAAACAAAATGCGTTGAGTGCTCGCAGTGCTCCCACGTATGCCCAGTCAGCGCAATAAATGCGCCCGACGGATACAAACCTATTAAAAAGGTTGAGATTATTGCTGAAAAATGCAAGGGCTGTTCACTTTGCAGCAAGGTCTGCAAGGCGAAAGCGCCCGAAGGGAAAATAAAGGAGCCGTTTGAAATCAATCAGGAAAAATGTTTTCAATGCGGCGTCTGCGCTTCAAAGTGCAGGTTTGAGGCAATAGAAGTGAAATATTGATAAATATAACGGTAAAAACGCCGCACAGGGCAAAGCTCTGTGCGGCGTTTTGATTTAAGATATTATTGTTTTTTGCCTTTATTACGGGTTTTCAGATGATTGTGAGCTCGCGGGCGACATCTCTGTATCCGCCGTCGGTTACATATTGAACGAGGGT
>JAEEYU010000071.1 GCA_016288315.1 Clostridiaceae bacterium
AACGCTCCCGTTTGAAAGAACTGAAGACGGGATGAAAATCATAACAAACGGTCTCAAGAGCGACAAACCGCTCTGCTTTAAAATTGAAATTGAATAATTTCAATAAAACATATGCTATAATCAATCAACAAATCGGGATTTACGGAGCTATATAAATGATTGGAGATATTGTTACAGTAACAGTTGATAGACCGCTTGGGAGTTCTCATCCAAAACACAGGGATATTTATTATCCAATTAATTATGGATATGTTAAAGGCGTTCTTGCGCCTGATGGTGAGGAACAAGATGCTTATATTCTCGGAGTAAATCAAGCGGTTGATGAATTCACAGGAAAAATTATTGCAATCATTCATCGAATAAATGATATTGAGGATAAGTGGGTAATTTGTCCGGTTGACTGTTCGTTTACAAAAGAAGAAATACTTGAACAAGTGTTCTTTCAAGAGCAATACTTTCAAACTGAAATAATAATATAAATTCCGGTTTGGCGAGACAATGAAATAAATCCAGGTGTCCTGACGCAAGCGGTCAACGGCATATTCTTTACGTCGAGGGTCGTGACAACAGCATGAATATGTGCCTTATTATTCACGCTATTGTCCCAAGGCACATCGAAACAGTCGTCCTCCTGTCCCGACAAACCCCCGCTCTTTAACGCCCGGCGGCATTTAACTCTTGAATTCCTACCTGTTTAGTAGTATTATATTCCCGAAACCGGACCGGAAGGAGACTCAAGCCGTGAAAATATCAACAAAAGGGCGCTACGCCCTGAGACTTATGACAGACCTTGCCGCGCATGCGGACGAGGGATATATCCCCTTAAAGGACATCTCCGAAAGGCAGGAGATTTCAAAAAAATATCTCGAGCAGATTATCGCAATTCTCAACAAACCGGATATCATCCGCGCAAACCGCGGCGCCCAGGGCGGCTACAAGCTTGCAAAAGCGCCCTCGCAATATACCGTGGGCGATATTCTGCGCCTTACCGAGGGCTCTCTGGCTCCCGTCGAATGTGCGGAGCAGAACCCCGTTGACTGCCCCCGTAGCACAGACTGCCCGACCCTCCCGGTATGGCAGCACCTCTCGAAGATTATCAACGATTACCTCGACAGCGTAACCCTGCAGGATATCCTCGACGACCAGCAGGCAAGATACACCGACAATTACGTAATCTGACCCCGCATATATTACCTTCTGTCTGTGTCATATTGATTTTACTTTGTCATATTGTTTTTGATTTCTGAATATTGATCTTGTTTTGCCATTTTGATTTGTCATTCTGAGCCGCAGGCGAAGAATCTCTTCCTTGCCTCCCCCCTCGGGGGAGGTGGCTCGCCGCAGGCGAGACGGAAGGGTCAAAACCCACATAATCAAAAACTCCCGTCATTCTGAGCCGCAGGCGAAGAATCTCATCTCCCGTAGCCTCCACTCACAGGGGCGCAGGTGTCCGGTGGACACCTCTGCGAAGCAGAAGCGCCGACCGAGCCGGCAGGCGAGACGGAAGGGTCAGACTCCGAATTTAACTGCCCCCACAACCAAAAACAGCCCCCTCAGGGGCTGTTTTCATCTTTAACCTTATTTCATCAGATCGTGCGCCTTGATATACTCAACCGTCTCGTCAACCGTCGTGAACGCAAGGGCAACGCTTGTGTCCGCCGCTCCGTAATAAATCGCGATTCTGCCGGTGTCTGCGTCGGTGAGCGCCGCGCAGGGGAACACAACGTTCGGCACATCGCCCACGCACTCGTAAAGCTCGTGGGGCGCGAGCAGAAAACTGTCGGCTCTGTGCAGCACCTTCCACGGCTCGTCCTTGTCGAGAATCGCCGCGCCCATGCTGTATGTAAAACCGTTGCAGCTTGTCAGCACGCCGTGGTAGAACATCAGCCAGCCCTCGTCTGTCTCAATCGGAGTGGGTCCTGCGCCCACCTTCGTCATCTCCCAGTTTTTCACGGGAGACATCACAAACCTGTGCCTTCCCCAGTAGGTCAGATCCTTGCTGTGCATAAGGAAGATGTCGCCGTAAGGCGTGTGCCCTCTGTCGCAGGGGCGCACAAGCAGCACATATTCTCCGTTTATCTTCCGCGGAAACAGCACGCCGTTTCTCGCAACGGGGTAGCACGCATCTTCATATTCGCGCCACTGCCTGAAATCCTTTGTCGATGCAACGCCGATTACCGTGCCCTGAGGCGTGAGCTTTACCCATGTCAGGTAATATTCGCCGTCAATCTCGCACAGTCTCGGATCATAGCCCTCAAAAATGTATTTGTCTTCAAGCTCCCAGTTTATCGCATCCTTGCTGAAGCCCGTGACAATCACCTGGTCTCTCGTGCGGATATCAACACGGAATACTCCCGCAAAACCGTCGCCGTAAGGCACAACCGCGGAGTTGAAAATACTGTTTGCAAAACGCAGATTATCCCTTGTGATAACGGGGTTGCCGTCATATCTCCACACGGGGTATTCATATCCCGACGGCTTCTCCTGCCAGGGGATGTTCTTCATTGATTTGCCGATTATCTTTGCCATAAGCGCTCCTTGTTTATTCGTTTTTTTCGCCGTCTGTGTTCCGCTCCCCGCCGTTCTTTTTCTTTCTGACAAGGCGGATTATCACAACCGCTGTCACGGCAATAACAACAGCAAGCAGAACAAGCAGGAACAGCGTCACGGCTCCCGCACCGCCGAAGCCCCCGAAGGGTGCGGCGACATCAAGCGGGATGTTTTCAGCAAAATAATTCATTGCCCTGCCTCTTATTTATCGCCCTTTTTCTTTTTGATAAGCGCAATGGTAACGCCGGCGGTCAGCGCAATAACAGCGGCTGCCGCAACGCATACGATTATCATTCTGTTTGAGGATTTTGCCGCTTTCTCAATGGCGGAAGCGGGGTTTGCCGCGTCGAGCGCTCCTGCCGCCTCGTCCTGTTCGCCGGTCTTTACATCGGCGGCCTCGGTCTCCTCAACGGTTGTCTCTTCCTCTTCAACATAGGGCTCGGCGTAATTATTCAGGTAGTTCATGTTGTCCTCGTTTATCCAGCCCGCTTTGTCGCTGCCGACAACCTCAACATAATGCCTTGTAATCTCGGTGTCGTCGTCATAACTGGAAATGAATTCCCGAAGAACATCGTCCTTCGTTACCGTGCAGGCAACCTCGGAATCGTCCTCGTCTGTTTTGAAGAGCTCTGCCGTCGCGCCCTTGATTTTGTAGTATGAACGGTATTCACGGTTGCGGTAGAATCTGCGGACATCGTCATCGGTGTCGCAGATCCACACGTCTTTTCCGTTGTATTCGGTAAGATACCAATCATAGTTGTTCCACTCTTCAACGTCTTCAATACCGTATCTGCAAGTCGCCTTGACGGGCAGAATGGTGTATTCAGGAACGGTCTCGCCCGTTGCGCTCTCAAAATCATCAAACGCCGTGTAGGTTTCGCAGTCATCCATGAGCATAATGTCATCGTTTATGTAAGTGATAACCTGAGGCGCATCCTCCGAGGAGGAGTCAAGCGCAACATAGCCCTTTGTGCCGTTGTATTCAACAAGGGCATATTCGCCTATATCGTAGTAGCTGTCAAACTTAAGAACCGTTCCCGCGGGAATAACCGGACCTGTTTCATTGTAGCCGTCATAATATCCGTCGGCATCCTTTTTCTCGTTGAATATGTCAACAAGGCGGAATCCCTTGCCTACAACCTTGACCTCGCCCGTAAAAGTGCTGTATTTGTCAAGCTTCCTCAGCAGGTAGAACGACTCCTCTTCGGAGTATTTGAAAATCCAGCCGCCCTTGCCGTTGTATTCGGCGTAATAGAACGAATCAGCGTAGTTTTCATCCTCGCCGACATCCCTGTATGTCAGCTTGATTGTCGCGCCTGTCGGAATTTTGCCCGTCTCTTCAAAAATCTGAGAGGGTCCCGCATACATAACAAAGCCGTTCTTGCCCGTTACCGTGTATGTCTCCGGATGGGTCAGGCGCTGCGCGTCGTTGAGCGAGAACTCGCCGTCCGCTATGGTAACGTCGGCAAGGTCAATGTAGCCGTATTGTCCTCTGAAATTCACGCCGCCGATTTTTTTGCCTTCAAATGTCTTGTCCTTTTCCGTGAGCCAGCTCGGGTCGTATTCGGCGGTGACCGTAACAACCGTCTTGTAGGCAATCGTCTTTGTCAAAAGCGTGTCGGTTTCGGTTTCTTCATCGTAGTCAAAATAGTAGAATGTTGCGCCGTTCGGGTTTGTGACCGTGCAGTCAACGCTGCGGATCATCGGTCCGCCCGCATCGGCGAACGCCATGACCGATACTCCGAGGCATAAAGCCGCCGCGAGCACAAGTGCAATAAGTTTTTTCATAACAGTTTTCCTTTCTGTTAATATATTCATCGGTTTTACCGACTATTTCACAAAATAATTAATTACCTGCCCCGCCGAAAATGAGAACACATTGAGTATGAGCGAGAGCAGAAACGGGTTGATTTTTTTATATTCAAGGGTCGATCTGTAAATTGCGCCCTCAATCAGAAACGCCGCAATCTCAAGCACTGCAACACAGCAGCAGTAAAAAACGAAGCCGCAGCGCATACTTATCAGCATCAGCGTTATCACCAGCGGAGGGTTCGTCACCGCCTGGGCGAGAACAACAACCGCCGTGTTCTTCTTCCCCCTGACTCCGAGCGCGAGCGCGAGCAGCGTCTCGAGCGCAACCGTCAGAAGAAACGCCCTGAGCATATAAAAAGGAATTTGAAAAAAATTAAACATCTTTTTCTTCCCGGGCGGATTTTTCCGCCTTGTTTTTCTTTATCTCCTTTGCCGCCATTACCGAAACGGCAACTGTAATAATCACAACCGTCAGCGTGATTACCGCGAGCGGCAGCTTCACGTGTGAGAGAAAAAACGGGTCAACAATAAATTTAAAGCTGTTCATTCCGTTTACCGTCCTTTCGTGCTATGAGGCACACTCCCGCAAGGCAGAGCGCCGTGAGAGCCGCAATTACAATGCAGTTTGCAAGTGTCGTCGTGAATTTAAAAAAGAATATCGGTGCCGTGCCGAGAAACAGACCTATTGTCGTGAAGCCGAACGCAACGCCGGGCGCCTTCTGCAAAACGGAGACTATGAGCGCCAGCGTTATCGACATCGTCATGCTGAAGAACATCACGCCTATGAGCGACACAAACATGTGGTTGTCGCCGAAGAAAAGGAAGGGCAGAGCGCATATCATACTCAGTATCGCCGTCTTTTTCACTCCTATAAGGTCGGCAATCACTCCGCCGAGCCCCTTGCCTATACCCATCGTCACAAACAGAAAAACCGTCTGCAGCGTCGTCTTGTTCCACGATGTCGGAATCCCGTAGCCCATGTAGCCGCGCACAATAACAACGAGCGTCGCAACAAGCACAACAATTCCGGGCGACACCTTTGGATTGTTGTAGTCGTATTTTTCGCAGGGGTTGTCGAGCTTGTCCGCGTCTTTTCTGTAGTATTCCGCAAGCAGTGCAAACGGAATCGCCGTCAGAGTAAAGAGCACAACCGCCCAGTATGGAACAAACGTCTTTGCCAGCAGCTTGCCCGTGATAACGCCGAACGAACCGCCCGCCACGAATATTGCGGGGTGCGAAAGCTTTCCGTCCGAGCAGCGTAGGGTAACCTCCGCGCCGTTTATGTGCGTGCAGGCGTTGCCGAGGCAGAGAATAACAAGAGCCGTGAACCTGCCCGGCAAAAAGCCGAGCCAGAAGTCAAGCCCCGCCAGGCACATGAGAAGAACGCCGACGGTTGTCATCTGTATTTTCGGGAATCTGTCGCTTATTCTGCCGATTATACCCTGCGGCACAAAGGCGAGGGCGTCATAGGCAAACGGTGCAATCCACAGCCACGGGCTGTCGCCCGTCAGCTTTGTAAGCGCAAAAAAGCAGATTACTTCCGTAACATAGTGAACATAAAAATAAAGCCACGCCGCGCCCAGATTGCGTGTCAGCGGTGTTCTGTTCTGCAAAGGAAACCACTTCCTTTCTTTTACGCCGATATTATACTATATTGAAAACGTTAATTCAATTAACATTTTATTAAGACGGCATTAAATTTATCCCGCCCTCTCCGTTCGGCAACAAGAACACTGAACCCTGACCTGTCATCCTGGGGCGAAGCGCCGAAGCGCGTCCGGTGGACGGTTATCGGGGTTCCCGAAAAGTCCGCAAGACTTTTTTGGGGGAAGGAGGAGCAGCGCAGTGAATGAGCGCTCGTGCAAACAAAACATGACACAGCACGGGTGCGAGTGATACGAAGCTTGCGACAACGCGGCGCTGAGGTGAAGAAACAAGGAGTAATGCGAACGGCAGCGAGCAGAACGACTATGTTTCTGAGGGGAAAAGGCGAAGAATCTCATTCCCCGGCAAAAAAAGCCACCCTCGCGGGTGGCTCTCTTAATTCTTATTTATAAACTCCGAACAGCAGACCGAACCAGATTCCGATAAAGTCGAAGAAGCTCGCCTTCGCAATTTTAACGGGAATCGTCGCAGCGCAGTTGCTGACCAAAATCGTTCCGTTGACGGTCGCCGTCTCGTTCTTCGTGACCTTGACCTCGTTTGTCACGGGCTGTCTGCCGCAGACCTTGCCGGTCACATAGCAGCCGTTGCCGTCCTTTTTGACTGTAAGCAGCTCGTTTGCCGCCGAGTATCTGTCCTTGTAAACCACATAAACCGTCATACCCTCAAGCGTGAGGTTCGGTCTGTAGTAATACGACCTGAGCGTGCCCTTTATTGTGCCGTCCTTGCCGAAGGTGAACGTCTTGTCTGCGTTGGGGTTGTTCCTGACTGAAACACTCTTGAAGTAGTTGGGGGTCGCCTTGTAGGTTATGGTGTTGTTCTTGTTGAGAATTGAAGAAACCAACACGTTTGCCGTGTAAGTGATTGTGCCGTAGTAGTCAAATGTCGGCGCACCTACAATGTCCCTGACCTCGTCGTCCTTGAGTGCGACAATCTCGTTGTTCGCTTCATCCCTGAATGAGAAAACAGCACCCTTGAAGCTCGGCTCCTCGTTCTTGAATTTCACCGTTGCGAGCGTGCAGGTGAAGTCGATATCCTCACGGTATGATGGCTTGCTTGACGGCTGGCTCGTGAAGCCCGAGTATGAAGCGTCCGATTTGATGAAATACAGCTTTATCGCAAGCGCTTTGCCGTCGGTTGATGTTACTTCAAAATTGTATTCTTTGGCGCTCAGATTGATTAAACCGAGAATGGATGCGCCGTAGGTGCGCGAGTCAAGCACGTTGCCCTTTTCGCCCTTGTCAAGCGGAGTCGTTACGATTTTGCCGCCGATCGTTTCAACGTAAGCCACCTGAACATTTTTGGAGCCCGTTGTAAGCACTGTGTAGTTGCCTACAAGGCTGAGCGTGAACGTCGCCTTGTCGCCCGACTTCAGTGTGATTGTGTTGGCCTGGTTGATTTTTATGTCAACCGCCTTTGAGTCCGCGC
This sequence comes from Clostridiaceae bacterium, assembly GCA_016288315.1. GTDB lineage: Bacteria > Bacillota > Clostridia > Oscillospirales > Acutalibacteraceae > CAG-177. Next base: position 7,453 of record JAEEYU010000071.1, read on the forward strand.
TCGCCGCGATTGCAAAACAGCCGAAGATTGTAATCGCGCATAAAATCACTGCAAGTATTCTTTTCATTTCTTTCTCCTTTACAGATTAATCAATATTTCCTTAACGGCTTTTTTACCCTCCGCAGACAGCGGCAGGAAGGGCTTTCTGCACTGCCCCATGTCAATACCTATCTGCGTCAGGATTTCTTTTTCGCACTGAAAAACCCCGAAACGGCACATAACCGCAATAATTGCGCTCGCCTCGTTCTGGAGCTTCTGCGCCTTTTCAATGTCGCCCGCCCGGAAGGCGTTATAGAGCGATACAAATTTAGCACCCATAAAATTATATGTGCTGCCTATCGCTCCGTCCGCCCCCATTGAAAGCCCGGCCAGGCAGATTTCGTCAAACCCGTTGAAAACAACGGCGCGCGGAATCCTCTCCTTTACCTGCCGGAGCATAAAAAGGTCGGTCGATGTGTGTTTTATCCCCGCAATTCTCTTTTCCTCTTCAAACATCTCTGCGGCAATGTCCGCCGTGAGCCCGAAGCCGTTGCCGGCGGGGAAGTTGTATATAAACAGCGGCATGTCCGCAGCTGCGGCAATGTCATAATAATATTGCTTTACCGCCTGCAGTGTGTGCCCGTAATAAAACGGAGCCACCGCCGAAACCGCATCGTAGCCCAGCCCCTTTGCGCAAAGCGCAAGGTCAACGGCAAAATCCGTAGCCGTCGAGCCGACGTGGGCTATGAGCTTCACTCTGCCGCCCGCCGCCTCGCTGACCGCTTTGAGAACAAGCTTTCGCTCGTCCCCTGTCATAAGCATCGCTTCGCCAGTGCTGCCGCCGACGTAAAACCCGTTTATCCCCGATTCAATGTTGAATTCAATCAGCTTTCTCAGTGAATCAAAGTTTATTGAGCCGTCCGCATTGAAGGGCGTGAGCAGTGCGGTGAAAATTCCGTTCAAATCATTCATAAAGCGGGTGCTCTGTGCACAGAGCGTCAACGCCTGCGAGAATCTTTTCTCTGCTGTTTTCAAAATCGGTAACGCAGAGTGCGATGTATTCCGCAATTTTGTCCATGTCCTGTGCGGTGAATCCTCTCGTCGTCACAGCCGCCGTGCCGAGACGTATTCCGCTTGTAACAAACGGCTTTTCGGGGTCGTTGGGTATGGCGTTCTTGTTTGCGGTTATACGCACCTCGTCAAGACGGTGCTCAAGCTCCTTGCCCGTAACGCCCGTGCCCCTGAGGTCAACAAGCATAAGGTGGTTGTCCGTTCCGCCCGACACGCAGTTTATGCCTCTCTTTTTAAGACCTTCGGCAAGAGCCGCCGCGTTCTTGACGATGTTCTTCTGATATTCT
>JAEEYU010000072.1 GCA_016288315.1 Clostridiaceae bacterium
CGGGGTTGACAAGCGACATCATAAACATTCCGATATATGAGATAAACACAGCCAGTGAAAAATGCGTTATTTTGCTCCAGAAAATCATATTCCTGCGCACAAACTGGTAACCGAACGCGAGAATACCGGCAGTGCCGAAGCTGCCGATAACCTGAAACGGAGCGGAGTGATACCAGTTGGCGGCAAACTTCCTTGACGGGTAAATGTCGCGGTTGCCCATATAGCCGATTCCTCTGCCAAAAACGGGGCGCGCCCTGAAATCTTCAACAGCCCGTCTGATAAACCCCGTGCGCGGGTCCTTGTTGATTGTGTCGGAGTCAAAACGGCTTATCGTTTTTGAAATAAAGGTGATTATGTCGCCCGCGTAAAGAATCATTGCAAAACCGCATACAGTCAGAATAAACAGCGTTTTCATTCTGTTCTTTTTGTCTGCGTAGATTATATAAATACAGCACAGCATAAACTCTATTGCGCCGAAAAGCAGACCCCCGCGCGAGCTTGTCAGCGCAAGGCAGGGCATTGTGATAAATGCGGGAATCACATAAAGGTAGTTCTTGAGCGAGAGGTAAAAAACAAACGGCATTGTCAAAATGATAAAAGTCGAAACATTGTTGCGCCACTGCGGCTCGAGAATGGAGCGCGAGGCAATAACATCCTTTATATTCACCGCATAGTGCAGAATAACCATAAGGCACGAGAAAAGGCACACAATAAACATTATAAAAGAGAATGTTCTGTGAATAACAACCTTGTCGGAGCTTTCGAGGTAAGAGTATGCAATAATATAAACAATCACCATTGCGGCGCCCAGCCCGACAATGTAGTAAAGCGAGGTAAGCGAGAAATATTCCTTTGCGCTTATGCTGCCCGTGCCCCCGAGCGTTACGGCAAAGGTGACCGCAACAAGACTCCACAGCGTTGACCCCGCCTTGAAAGGTCTGGGGTATAAAACAAAATGCATAATAACCGCCAGCACCACAAACGGCGCCAGAGGAGCGAGCTTTATATATGTGTCAAACGAGTCAAAGCATTTTATCATCACCGCGCTTGCCAGCATGAAGGGCAGTGTGGTGGAAATAAGCTCGTCGCTCACAATAAGATTGAAGCACACAATGCACACAAAAACGAGCAGCCCGTAAAACTCCGTGCCCGTCACGGTAATAACGCAGGCAAAAAGCATAAGCGCAAACATATAAGGTTTTGAAAGCAGCGCCGAGCGCAGCGCTTCAAGCCGCCTTAAGCTTTTTTCGCTTTTTGCAATAAAACCGAGCTTTTCCAATAAAACGCCTCCTTTCGTGAAGTTGCTTATCTATAGAATAATACAATAATAATAAAGCGTTTTCAAGTCTGCGGGGTAAATTATTACAAATATATGAATTTTACAAAAAGGGCTTGATTTTTTGAAAAAAAGTATTACAATAGGTTTTAGCACTTGACAAGGTCGAGTGCTAAAAATCTGATTTTCACTGCCGCACGCAAAAAACGGCAATGAATACATATCATTATTTGGAGGTAATCATTATGACCATCAGACCGCTCGCAGACAGAGTCGTTGTTAAATCTGTCGAGGTTGAAGAAACAACAAGCAGCGGAATCATCCTTTCCGCATCCGCGCAGGAGAAACCGCAGGTTGCCGAAGTTGTGGCAGTAGGTCCCGGCGGAATGGTTGACGGCAACGAAGTCAAAATGTATGTAAAAGTCGGCGACAAAGTTATAACCGGCAAATACTCGGGCACGGAAGTCAAGCTCAACAAAGAGGAATACACAATAGTCCGTCAGAGCGACATCCTTGCAGTTGTAGAATAATATCAGGAGGCAGTTAAAATGGCAAAACAGATTATTTACGGCGAAGAAGCCCGCAAAGCTTTACAGGCAGGCATTGACAAGCTTGCAAACACAGTTAAAATCACACTCGGCCCCAAGGGCAGAAACGTTGTTCTTGACAAAAAATACGGCTCTCCCCTCATCACAAACGACGGCGTTACAATCGCAAAGGATGTTGAACTTGAAGACCCCTTTGAGAATATGGGCGCACAGCTCGTCAAGGAAGTTGCCACAAAAACAAACGATGTAGCAGGCGACGGCACAACAACCGCAACCCTTCTCGCTCAGGCATTTGTCAGAGAAGGTATGAAGAACGTTGCCGCAGGCGCAAACCCCATGGTAGTCAAAAAGGGCATCGCAAAGGCGGTTGACACCGTAGTTGCTTCAATCAAGGCAAACGCAAAGCCCGTTGCAAATTCAAAGGATATTGCAAGAATCGGCACAATCTCATCCGGCGACGAAGAGGTCGGCAAGTTCATAGCCGATGCTATGGATAAGGTTACATCCGACGGCGTCATCACCGTTGAAGAGAGCAAAACCGCAAATACCTATGCAGAAGTTGTTGAAGGCATGCAGTTCGACCGCGGCTACATTTCACCCTATATGGTAACCGACACCGACAAAATGGAAGCCGTCATCGACGACGCTTACATTCTTATCACCGACAAAAAGATTTCCGCCATCCAGGATATTCTTCCTCTCCTTGAGCAGATTATCAAAATGGGCGGCAAACTCGTTATCATCGCAGAGGATGTCGAAGGCGAAGCTCTTTCAACCATCCTTGTAAACAAACTGCGCGGCGTATTCACCTGCGTATGCGTCAAAGCTCCTGGTTTCGGCGACAGACGCAAGGAGATGCTCCAGGATATCGCAGCCCTCACAGGCGGCGAAGTCATCACCGCAGATCTCGGCCTTGAACTCAAAGACGCACAGGTTTCTCAGCTCGGCAGAGCACGTCAGGTCAAGGTCTCCAAAGAGAACACAATCATCGTTGACGGCTCGGGCGCAAAGGATGACATCGCATCAAGAGTCAACCAGATTAAATCTCAGCTTGAAACAACAACATCCGATTTCGACAGAGAAAAGCTTCAGGAACGCCTTGCAAAGCTTTCCGGCGGCGTAGCTGTCATCAAAGTCGGTGCCGCAACCGAAACCGAGATGAAAGAGAAAAAGCTCCGCATTGAAGACGCTCTCGCGGCAACAAAAGCTGCTGTCGAAGAGGGTTGCGTAGCAGGCGGCGGCGTTGCTCTTCTCAACGCAATTCCCGCAGTCAAAGCTCTTTATGATGGCGCAGATGACGCCGACGAAAAGACAGGCATCAGCATCGTCCTCAAAGCGATTGAAGAGCCCATCCGCCAGATAGCGGAGAACGCAGGTCTCGAAGGCTCCGTTATTGTAAACGCCATTCTCGCTTCAAAGAAGAACGGCTACGGCTACAACTTCGCAACCGACAAATATACCGATATGGCAAAAGCCGGCATACTTGACCCCGCAAAGGTTACCCGTTCAGCAATTCAGAACGCGGCATCCGTAGCGGCAATGGTTCTCACAACAGAGAGTCTTGTAACCGACAAACCCGACCCCGCGGCAGACGCGGCAAACGCAGCGGCAATGGCGGCGGCAAGCCAGGGCGGAATGTATTAATCAATACCGTAACAATCAGAGGTCACCGTGCAAACGGTGACCTTTTTCCTTTTTGCGCAGGACTTTTTTCTTGTAAAAAACAATAAAAAGGTGTAAAATATTATGAATAGCTTTTGGAGGAGAATGCCTTGAAAAATATTATATCCGACCTTGAGCCGAAAGGCGTGATGAAATATTTTGAAAAGCTCTGCGCCGTTCCGAGGGGCTCGGGCAAAACGCAGGCGGCAACGCAGTTCTGCATTGATTTTGCCACAGAGCACGGCCTCAGGTATTACACCGATAAAACGGGCAATGTCGTCATTTACAAAAACGCCTCTCCGGGCTGTGAAAAAGCGGAGCCCGTCATCATCCAGGGTCACCTCGATATGGTCTGGGAAAAGGCGCCCGGCGTTGATTTCAACTTTGAAACGCAGGGGCTCAACCTCGCCGTTGACGGCGATTACATAAACGCGAGCGGCACAACTCTCGGCGGCGATGACGGAATTGCCGTCGCCATGGCTCTTGCCCTGCTTGAAGACAATTCAATAAAACATCCCCCCATCGAAGCCGTTTTTACCGTCGATGAAGAGACGGGAATGTTCGGCGCAAACGCTCTCGACACCTCCGTTCTCAAAGGCAGAAAAATGCTCAACATCGACTCCGAGGAGGAGGGGACTCTGCTTGTAAGCTGCGCGGGCGGCGAGCGTGCGGAAGTAGTTTATGAGGGCGAAACAATGCGCGCTCAGGGCGAGCTCTTTTCCGTTACTCTCTACGGTCTGCACGGCGGGCACTCCGGCACCGAGATTGACAAGGGCTACCTCTCCGCGAACAAACTTATGGGCGAAATTCTCGGCACTCTCTTTGAAAAAAACAATATCAGAATCTGCTCCGTCAAAGGCGGCACAATGGATAACGCCATAACCCGCGAATGCACAGCCGTTATCACCACCCGCGACACACGCGATTTTATTTATAATTTTGAAAAACTCAGGTCTGAATTAAAACAAAAGTATTCGGGTGTTGAACCCGGCATTACCCTTATTGCTTCATCGGGCACCTGCGGCTTTTCACAGCTTTCATTTGATGCGGGCGCAACAAGGTCGGTTATAAACCTGCTTAAAGAACTGCCGCAGGGTGTCATTTCAATGAGCAAAAAAATCGACGGTATGGTTGAAACCTCGCTGAATATGGGCGTGCTGAAAACCGAGCAAAACAAGGTTACCTGCGTTTTTTCCGTTCGCAGCAGTGTCGATTCAAAAAAAGAGGAGCTTGTCGAATCCGTCAGAAGAACGGCGGAAGCCCACGGCGCAACCGTCAGAACGCACAGCAGCTACCCCGCCTGGGAGTTTGTCGAAAACTCACCCCTGCAAAAGGTGATGACGGATGTATATCACAGGCAATACGGCAGTGATCTGAACGTCACGGCAATTCACGCAGGGCTGGAGTGCGGAATATTCTGCGGCAAAATAAAAGGGCTCGACTGCGTCTCATTCGGTCCCGATATTCTTGAAATACACACCCCGCGCGAACGCCTCTCAATTTCATCCGTGCAAAGGGTGTGGAAATACCTGCTCGCCGTTCTCGAAGAACTCGGCGGCAAGCCCGACCCCACCTCCAAAATAAAAAGGGCGAAAAAAACTGAAAAAACGCCTGAAGAAAAAAAGAACTTCAGCTTAAACAACTTAAGGTGGAGTTATTTGAGCGATAACGCACGGGCATTTGTTTTAATGGTTGGTTTTGTTCTTATTATTGTCTGGTTTCTCTTTTTGTATTTATTAATAACTGAAAAAATTGAAATTCCCAAAACAGACCGGCATTACAACAATGCTGTTGAATACATTGAACAGGGCGACTATGAATCCGCCCTTGAAGAACTGCGGCATTATGATATTGACGAAATGGTTAAGAAAAAAGACGCATATGACCTATACCGTATTTGCAAATCTCACGAAGAATACAAAAACGGTGATTATGAGGAAGCGTTGGATGAGTATTATCTCGGTGATAAAATACTCCGATATCAAAGCCCTGAAGTCGTCAATGATATAAAAGAATTCGGGAAAAAAGTAAAGAAAGAATACCAGTCTTCTTCAAACCGTAAAGTATCCGAACAGCAGTCTTTGGCAGAAAGAAACAGAGAGTGGGAGTCGAGCAAAAAGGCAAGAGAGAGCTCCGAAGCGGCTGAACGTTCCGAAAGGGAGAAAACATCACAAACAACAGAACGTTATACAGCCCCACTTGTTATTTATGACACTACAAAAAAGAAAAAATACTATGAAGAGACTACAACCGCAAAGAGCAGCTACGACTATGACGAATACGGTGTCGATGAATTCGGCGATGCGGAAGATTTCTACGACTGGTATTATGACGACTTCTATGACTTCGAAGAAGCCGAGGAATATTTCAACGAGTATTATTGATTTCTCTTCTTTACACAATTATAAAACAGTAGTATAATATAAAGGTTAAAAGAAAGGCGGGTTGTTATGAAAACGGCAAAACGAATAATCTGTGTTTTTACTGCGCTTGTCATGATTTTGTCCGCCTGCCCGTCAATATACGCAGGCGATGCCGGCAGCAGTAAATTCGCCGCCTTCACGGACGACGACTTCCTCACCGCAAAGGGCAGGAACATCGTCAACAAAAAGGGCGAAAAGGTCGTTCTCAAAGGCGTAAACCTCGGCGCCTGGCTTGTCTGGGAGGACTGGATTAACAATTACGAAGAGGTCTCCGACTGCTATGAAGCTTACGAAACCCTTATTGAGCGCTTCGGCGAGGAGGAGGCATACGCTCTCATCCGCAAATATGAAGACAATTTCATTACGGAATACGACCTCGACTGCATAAAAGAGCTCGGCTTCAACTGCGTGCGTGTGCCGTTCTGGTTCCGCAATTTCTATTATGACGATGCCGGCAGAAAAATCCTCGATGAAAACGGCGAATGGGATTTTTCACGCCTTGATTGGATAGTCGAAGAATGTTCCGAGCGCGGAATCTACGTTGTGCTCGATATGCACGGCGCCGTCGGCTATCAGAGCGACGCACCCCACTCCGGCAAAACAAAGTCGGTCGGTCTCTATGACAAAACAGAAAAGGGCGAACAGTTCCGCAAATACACCTGCGAGCTTTGGACCGCAATAGCGTCAAGGTTCAGAAACAGCCCGGCCGTTGCAATGTATGACCTTCTCAACGAGCCGATGTGCGACTGTGAAGGCACCGAAATAACCAGAAGAATTAACAACGAATACATCTACGACATCCTTTACAAAACCGTCAGGGCGGTCGATGAGGAGCATATCATAACCCTCGAATGCATCTGGACTCCGCTCGCCCTTCCCCACGCCTTCACAAAGGGCTGGAAGAATACCGTTTATCAGGTGCATTTCTACCAGAATTCCGATTTCATCTTCAACCTCTTCGTTTACCTCGCAAGAGTTTACTATTTCGACGTTCCCCTTCTCATGGGTGAGTTTTACCCGCTCGGCACCACCACCTGGGCAAACTGCCTTAAAACGCTCGGTCGCTGCAATTACAGCTGGCTGCTCTGGACATACAAGGCGACAGGCCACCTTATGTGGGAGAGCGACTGGTGCATAAAGGGCAGCAAAGACGGCTTTGAAAGGGCAAAGCTCAGAACCGACAGCTATGATGAAATCGCCCGCAAATGGGGTGAAGATATAAGAACCGAAAACGGGTTTCAGGATTCGGGTCACTACTCAAGAGATATCAAAGATTTTATCTGAACGGAGCGCTTATGCAAAACCACAACCACCAAAAAAAAATAGCGCTTATAAACGACTACACGGGCTTCGGACGCTGCTCCGTCTCCGTGCAGCTCCCGCTTATTTCCGCACTCAGGGTGCAGTGCTGCCCCCTGCCCACATCAATACTCTCAAACCACACGGGCTTCGAGAGCTTTCAGTTCACCGATTTCACTCCGAATATGCAGGGCTATATTGACGAGTGGCAAAAACTCGGGCTTGAGTTTTCGGGCATCTGCACGGGCTTTCTCGGCTCCGCCGCTCAGATATCCATTGTGCGCTCGTTTATCGAACGCTTCGGCGGCGAGAACACAATCACAGTAATCGACCCCGTTATGGGCGACTACGGCAGAACCTATTCCACCTATACCGCCGAAATGTGCGAAAAAATGAAGGAGCTCACCGCCTTTGCAAATATCCTCACACCCAATCTTACAGAGGCGTGTATCCTTCTCGACGAACCCTACGACGAAAAAATCAAGGCGGAAAAGGTCGAAAAATACGCCGCCGCCCTCTCGGCGCAGGGGCCGGAAAAGGTAGTCATAACCGGAATACGCCAGGGCAGTTACATTGCAAATTTCTGCTATGAAAAAGGCGGCAGTATTCATATTATCAGAACCCACAAAATCGGAACAACCCGCTCGGGAACGGGTGACGTTTTCTCGGCAATAGTCGCCGCCGATGCCGTTAACGGCGTGGAGTTTTCCGTCTCCGTGCGCAAGGCGTCATCCTTCATCAGCAGATGCATAAAAAAATCGATTGAGCTCGACATCCCGCTTACCGACGGCGTCTGCTTTGAAGAGGTTTTACACTCGCTTAAATAAGGAAGTATCATTATGAATAAAACAATGTGCATTGCATATAAGGTCCACAACAATCTTTATCTCAATCTCACCAACCGTTGCTCCTGCGCATGCGTTTTCTGCCTGAGGCAGACTATGGAGAAGGTCGGCGAGTCCGACTCCCTCTGGCTCGAGCACGAGCCGGATTACGACGAGGTTATCGAAGCGCTGAAAAAGCATAATATGGACGATTACAACGAGGTCGTTTTCTGCGGTTTCGGCGAGCCGACGGAGCGCTTTGACCTGCTTATAAAGGTTGCAAAATACATTAAAGAGAACTATAATAAACCGATAAGAATCAACACAAACGGTCAGGGTAATCTCATAAACGGGCGCAATATCGAGCCCGAGATGAAGGGGCTTATCGACACGCTCTCAATCAGTCTCAACACTCCCGACGCCGACCGCTACAACGAGCTTGTCCGCAGCAGATTCGGCAAAGATGCCTTCTTCGCCATGCTCGATTTTGCAAAAGAAGCGGCAAACTATGTTCCAGACGTCGTTCTCACAACCGTTGACACCACAATCACAAAAGAAGAAGAGGCGCAGTGCGCCGCAATCTGCAAAAAGCTCGGTGTCACCTACCGCATAAGACCGTGGGAGGATTAACCTCCCGTTCTGCGGTTTTTATAAATTAATATTACGGAGGAATTTTTATGGCAGGAGCAAGAGAATACATAATCGAATTCGGCAACACACCGTTTGAGGAATATCCGTTTTGCGATGCGGATGCCCTCGTGCTTTGCCAGATTTTCTATATGCCGCTCGAAAGAGTCGTCTCCGCCTCTTTTGAGAAAGCGCCCGTCGCCCTTCCCGACGCCGCAAACGAGCTTTTCAATATGATGGGCGGCAGATACAGACGGCTCGGCCTTATGATTCCCAAAGACGCAAGCAAAAACATTATGCTTATGGCGGCACGAAAAAGATACGCCGGTGTTAAAATTCAGGCGGTCGAAGAGGTGTTCAGCATAAAGCCCGCAATACAGTATGCGGCGGGCACCTTCATTCTGCCCGACGGCACGGCGATCGTCGTCTTCAGAGGCACGGATGACACAATCCCCGGCTGGAAGGAAGACCTCGACATCTTCATCAAAAAAGGCACCCCCGCCTACGGCTATGCCGAAGAATATGTTGAAAAACTCGCAAAGGCACACAAGGGCAATATTATGCTCTGCGGTCACTCAAAGGGTGGCAACATAGCCCTTCGCACCGCAATAACGGCAAATAAAAAAATCAGAAGCAGAATTACGGGCGTTTACAACTTCGACGGTCCCGGCTACCACAGCAGCTCCGTTCTCAACACATCTGCCTATGATGAGATTCTGCCCGTTTATAAACATTTCGTTCCCAGCGGTTCCATGATAGGTATGATGCTCGCCCACGACTACGACTATCAGGCGGTAGCGAGCAAAATGCATATCGGCGCCTTCCAGCACGACCTCGGCACCTGGAAAATCGGCGGCGGCGAGCTTGAAAAGGTGGCAGACACCGACAAACTCTCCAAACTCACCGACCTTATATTTGCCGAAATCTGCTCGGGCATTGATTTCGATTTCTGCAACGCTCTTGACGATGTTTTCACGGCGGTTATCGATGGCATTGATAAAATTACCCTCACAGAACTCGCGAGCCATCCGCTCAACGCGGTCGCGGGCGGAATAAAAGCGTTCAGAGCTGTTTCGCCCGAAATAAAATCGCAGGCAAAACAGGCGGTAACAGGCGCGGGCGGAGCGGTCAAAAAAGCTTTCGGCGAACTTAAAAACGGCGAAATTCCCTCGGTAACAAACCTTCTCTACGCAAAATAAACCGCAATTCCCCTCATTAAGGAGAATCTATGAGTAAGACCTTTCAAAAAAGAATAGAAGAGATTTATCCGCAGCTCTCAAAAGGGCACAGAAGAATTGCGGATTTCATAAAGAACAATTACGAAAAGGCGGCGTTTATGACGGCGGCAAAGCTCGGCGAGGCAACAAATGTCAGTGAGTCAACCGTTGTCCGCTTTGCCTCCGCACTCGGCTATAACGGTTACCCCGGCCTGCAGAAAGCTTTGCAGGAGACTGTCAGGAGCAAATTAAACAGCGTTCAACGTATGGCGGTTACAGCAGGCAGAGTCGGTGAAGGCGATATGGTCGATACCGCCCTTTCCGCAGATATCGAGATGATTAAAGCCACGCGCGAATCAGTCTCGCGCGAGGCGTTTGCGGGCAGCGTCGAAGCCATCAATAAGGCGCAGCGTATTTTCATCCTCGGCGCAAGGAGCGCCGCCTCGCTCGCAAACTTTGCGGCGTTTTATATGAACCTCGTTTATGACAACGTCACCCTTGTTGACACGTCCGGCACGGGTGAAATGTTTGACAAGCTTTACAGAATATCCGACAGGGATGTCTGCATAGCAATAAGCTTTCCGCGCTATTCAAACCAGACTCTCGACGCCCTTCGCTTTGCGGCTCAGAGAGATGCGGCCATCATTTCAATCACCGACAGCGAAACGTCGCCCATAGCGCAGTATGCGACCTATCTTTTAACGGCAAAAAGCAGTATGGTCTCGTTTGTTGACTCACTTGTAGCCCCGCTCAGTCTCATAAATGCCTTGATAGCTGAGGCGGCGGGCGAAAAGAGCGAGAGGGTTTATAAAAACCTCATCACCCTCGAGCACATCTGGCAGGAATACGGCGTTTACCGCACCGACAGCGGGGAGGAATCCACGTGACGGCTCAGCTCATAGTTATCGGCGCAGGCGCGGCAGGGCTTATGGCGGCGGGCACGGCGGCACGCCTCGGAGTTGACACAATCCTCATCGAGCGCAACGAAAGACCCGCCCGCAAGGTTATGATTACCGGCAAAGGCCGCTGCAACGTCACAAACGCCTGCACGTCGTTACAGGATTTAATCGCATCCGTTCCCGTAAACGGCAGGTTTTTATACAGCGCATTTTCACGCTTTATGCCTGCCGACACAATCGATTTTTTCGAGAGCAGGGGAGTCCCCCTCAAAAAAGAGAGAGGCAACAGAGTGTTCCCCGTCTCCGACAAAGCCGTTGACATTGTTGACTGCCTTGCTTCTTATGCGCAGAAAAGCGGAGTCAGAATTGTAAACGGCAGAGTTACGCAGCTTGTTATTGAAGACGGCTGCGTTAAGGGCGTAAAGACCGAAGACGGCGCAACAATAACCGCAGACAGCGTCATTGTCGCCACCGGCGGAATGTCATATCCGCAGACGGGGTCAACCGGCGACGGATACACACTTGCGCAGCAGGCGGGGCACAGCATTGTTTCCCTTAAACCGTCTCTCGTTCCCCTTGAAGCGCACGAGGGCTTCTGCTCCGACCTTATGGGGCTCTCGCTTCGCAATATTTCAATTAAAGTTTACGACACCAAAAGAAGCAACAAGGTCATATATGAGGATTTCGGCGAAATGCTCTTTACCCATTTCGGCGTTTCGGGTCCCGTAATTCTCTCGGCAAGCTCACATATAAGAGAAATGGAGCGCGGGCGCTACAAAATCGGCATAGATTTAAAACCCGCCCTGAACGAAGAACAGCTCGACGCAAGAATACTGCGTGATTTTTCAGAGAACATAAACCGCAATTACATAAATGCGCTCAACTCCCTTCTCCCCAAAAAACTTGTTCCCGTCATCGTAAAGCTCAGCAGAATACCGATGACAACCAAGGTAAACCAGATTACAAAGGAACAGCGCAGAGACCTTGCCGTTCTTCTCAAAAATTTCACCGTCACTGTTACGGATTACCGTCCCGTCGAAGAGGCGATTGTTACCTCAGGCGGTGTCGATACAAAACAGATAAACCCCAAAACAATGGAGTCAAAGCTCGTGCGCGGTCTTTATTTTGCGGGCGAGGTTATTGATGTTGACGCCTACACGGGCGGCTTCAACCTGCAGATTGCATTCTCAACGGGCAGACTTGCGGCGCAGAGCGCTGCCGATGCCCTCGTAAAAGGAGAGAGTTATGAATAATAAAGTTATCAATGTCGCAGTTGACGGTCCCGCAGGGGCGGGCAAAAGCTCCGTTTCACGCCTTGCCGCAAAGGCACTCGGTTTTGTTTATGTAGATACCGGCGCGCTTTACAGAGCTGTGGGCGTAAACGCACTGCGCAAAAATGTTGACACAAGAGACAAACAGGCGGTCGCCGCCACACTCGGCGATGTCAGTGTTGACCTCGTCTTTGAGGACGGCGAGCAGAAGGTTCTTCTCAACGGCGAGGACGTCTCAAAAGAGATAAGAACTCCTCCCGCCTCAATGGCCGCCTCCGATGTTTCCGCCGTGCCGGAGGTCAGAGCTTTCCTCTTCGACCTTCAGCGCGACATAGCAAAGCGCACAAACTGCATTATGGACGGCAGAGACATAGGCACCGTTGTTCTCCCCGACGCGCAGGTCAAAATCTTCCTCACCGCGTCACCCGAAGAGAGAGCAAAAAGACGCTGCCTCGAGCTCGAACAGAAGGGCACCCCTCAGAAATATGAGGATGTGCTCGCCGAAATAAATGAGAGAGACTATAACGACTCCCACCGCGAAATAGCGCCTCTTAAGCCCGCGGAAGACAGCGTCCTTGTTGACACCTCCTTCCTTACAATAGAAGAGGCGGTCGCTTCAATCATAAACACAGTTAAGGAGAAAACCGCAGATGAAATTTAACTTTGAAAAATATGAAGACCACAAAACCTTTGACAGACTCTATCCCCTCGTAAAGGTTCTCAAAAAAATCGTCTATAAAACCGAGATTGTCGGGCAGGAGAATATTCCCGAGGAGGACGGATACATAGTTATCTGCAACCATATTCACGCGGTTGACCCCGGTGTGATAGAATATGTTTTCGGCGGCAAGCCGATTCATTTTATGGGCAAAAGCGAATTCTGGGACAATGCCTTTATCGGTCCCATCCTCACCGCTCTCAACGGCTTCCCGGTTGTCAGAGGCACAGCCGACTTAAAGTCGCTCAAATATGCAGCCGAGCTTTTAAGGCAGGGTCACAACGTCGGCGTATTCCCCGAAGGCACCCGCCAGAAAAAAGCCGAGCTCGGCAGACCCAAAAGCGGAGCGGCTCTTATTGCAAGAGCATCTCACGCAAATGTTCTGCCTATGTGCATCTACTATGAAGGCGAGCTTTCCAAAAAAACCGTAACCACCATCCGCGTCGGCAAACTCATCCCCTTCGAGACACTCGGCCTCACGGATGACGGCGACAATCACCAGCTCAAGGCGGCATCTGCGGTTATGTGGGAGCACGTCAAAGCACTCTGGGAGGAAGGTCCGTGCACGAAATAAAGGTCGCTGAAACGGCGGGCTTCTGCTTCGGTGTTGACAGGGCGGTCAAGCTCACCTATTCCGTTGTCGGCAGCGGCGGAAATGTCTGCACGCTCGGTCCGGTAATCCACAATCCGCAGGTCATTGAGGATTTAGAGAGCAGGGGCGTTAAAATCATTTCATCCCCCGAACAGGCAGAAGAGGGCTCAACCGTAGTCATCAGGGCGCACGGCGTCAGCCGTGAGGTTCTCGGCAAACTTGCCGCCATGCCCGTCAGTGTCTGCGACGCCACCTGCCCGTTTGTTGAGAAAATCCATAAAATCGTCAGCGAAAATTCAGGCGCCGGTGTTCCCGTGATTATTGCGGGCAACCCCGACCACCCCGAAGTTATCGGAATCAAAGGGCACTGCAACGGCGATGTTTTCATTGTTTCATCCGCAGATGAACTCGAAACTCTGCTCAGAGACAACGAAAATCTTAAAAATAAGCCCGTTCTTGCCGTCGCACAGACGACTTTTAACGAAAAAGATTGGATTTTTATAAAAAAAATATTAAATAAACACTATACAAACGCAAAAATATTTGATACAATATGCTTTGCTACGCATAAGCGTCAGCAGGAAGCGGCGCAGCTTTCGAAGCAATCCGACATTATGATTATCATCGGCGGGCGCGAAAGTTCAAACACCGCAAAGCTCAAAGCAGTCTGCAGTGAAAACTGCGAAACCCACTTGGTGGAAAGAGTCGAAGAACTCAGATTTATAGATTTTTCCCACAAGCCCCGCATAGGGGTCACGGCAGGTGCGTCAACACCGGCCGCCATCATTAAGGAGGTACTTTTAACTATGTCCGAAGAATTAAAAGTCAACAACGAAAACATGGTAGAGGAGGTGCCTTCTGAAGATTTTGAATCCCTTCTGGAGGCAAACCTCGAACAGATGAGCAGCGACCAGCACGTAGTAGGCACGGTCATGAGCATCAACAACGCCGAAATCCAGGTTGATATCGGCAGAAAACAGGCAGGCTTTGTTCCCGTAGAGGAATACAGCTCCGACCCCTCGGCAGATCCCAAAAAGGATCTCAAAGTAGGCGATGAAATCGACCTCATCATCATGAAAACAAACGACGCCGAAGGCACTGTTATGTGCTCCAAAAAACGCTACGACGCACAGAAGTCGTGGATAAACATTGTTTCGGCAGCCGAAACAGAAGAAGTTCTTGAAGGCACCGTTACCGAAGTCATCCGCGGCGGCGTTCTCGTCAGCACAGACGGCGCAAGAGTTTTCATCCCCGCTTCACTTGCAACCTCACGCCGCACACAGCCCCTTGAGGAGCTCATCGGTCAGAAGGTCAAGTTCGTTGTCATCGAAGTCAACAACGCCCGCAAAAGAGCAGTCGGCTCCATCCGCAAGGTCAGAGACGCAGCGCGCGACTCTTTCTGGAAGCAGGTTGCAGAGGGTCAGGTTTATCAGGGAACAGTCAAGTCCCTCACTCCGTTCGGCGCATTCGTTGAAATCGCAGAAGGCGTAGAAGGTCTTGTTCACATCAGCGAGCTTTCCTGGAAGCGCATCAAGAGCCCCGCAGAGGTTCTCGAAGTCGGTCAGACAATCGAAGTTTTTGTCAAAGCGCTTGACAGCGACAAAAAGAAGATTTCTCTCGGCTACAAAAAGGATGAAGACAATCCCTGGAAGATTCTTGAAAAGAATTATCCCGTTGGCACAGTCATCGACTCCAAGATTGTCAGTCTCACAACATTCGGCGCATTTGCAACAGTTATTCCCTACATTGACGGTCTTATCCACATCTCGCAGATTGCGGACCGCCGCATAGATAAGCCCTCCGACGTTCTTTCGGTCGGCGACGAGGTAAAGGTTAAGATTACCGATATAGACTTCGACAAAAAACGCGTCAGTCTTTCAATCCGCGCTCTCATCGAGCCCGAAGAAAAAGCAGACGATGAAATCCCCGCAGCGGAATATGTTGAAGAACCCGTTGTTATAGCAGATGAAATAGTTGCTCCCGTTGAGGAAGCACCTGCTGCTGAAGAAGCTCCCGCAGTTGAGGAAGCACCCGCAGAAGAACCTGCACCCGTTGAAGAAACTCCCGCAGTTGAGGAAGCTCCTGCAGAAGAAGCGGCACCTGCACAGGAATCTGCAGAATAATGAATTTTCAGTTTGCCGTCCCTTTGGGGCGGCAAATTTTTATCCGGAGACAGTATGAAATCAGCAAAACAAAAACAGTTCATCGGCGCGCTTTACTGCATATCGGCGGCGGCAATCTGGGGTCTCTCATTTGTCGCCCAAAGCATAGGCAGGGGGGTCGGCACCTTTACCTTCAACGCCCTGCGTATGTTTCTCGGCTCCGCAGTGCTGTGGCCAATAATCGCTTTTCGCAAAAAAAAGAATATTTCTCCCCGTTTTGAAGATAAATCAAAAGCAAAAAAAGATCTGCTGATCGGCGGCTCTCTTGCGGGTTTTGCGCTCTTTGTGGGCAACAACCTTCAGCAGGAGGCGTTCAACTACATTGAGGATGTCGGCAAGGTCGGATTCATAACCGCCCTCTATATGCTCCTCGTGCCGGTATTTAATATGATTATTTTCAAAAAACGGGCGGGCGTAAACGTCTGGCTCGGTGTTGTAATCGGTCTTACGGGTCTTTACCTTCTGTGTTCGGGCGACAGCGGCTTTTCACTCGAAAAAGGCGACATAATCACAATCATCGGCGCCTTCGCCTTTGCCTCCCAGATTCTCATAATCGACCGCTTTTCATCCCGCACCGACCCCGTTGAAATTTCGTCAATGCAGTTCTTCGTCTGCAGTATTCTCTCCGGTATATGTATGTTTATATTTGAAGAGCCGACAGTCCCCCTCATTATGCAGAAGCAGAACCTCATCCCGATTTTATACGCCGGCATTATGAGCTGCGGCGTGGCGTTCACCTTCCAGACCTTCGGTCAGAAATATACCGAACCCGCCGTAACCTCGCTTCTGCTCTGTCTCGAATCCGCCTTCTCGGTAATATTCGGCTGGCTCATTCTTCACCAGACGCTCGGCAGAAAAGCCCTTCTCGGCTGTTTCATAATGCTTGTGGCTGTAATGCTCACACAGATTCAGTTCAAAAAAAAGTAAGAACAAAACGGAAGTGAAAGTATGATTTTTAAAATTCTCTCTTCAATTTTAGCGGCGGTGTTCGCACTCGGCAGCGTCAACACCGTTCTCACTCCCGATGCGCTTGACAATGCAATTTCCGCTGTGTTCGGTGTTCCTGTTTTTTCAACTTCCGTAAATGAAAAATTTCTTGAAGATATCGACGACGGCGATGTTGCCGCAATAACACCGGAATCGGGCTATTGCAAAAATCTCATTTTCATCTTTTCGGATGAAAACGCATCCGCCTTCGCCGTTCGCAAAATGTTTATAAACGAGCCCGCAACCCTGCTCGGCTGGGGTATGCCCGCCGACCTCTACGTCGCCTTCTGCCCTTATTCATCACTCGGCAAAACAAGGCAATACTGCGACTATCTTACCGAAAACTACGACTGTGTCGCCTTTGCCTCTCCCGTTTACGCATTCCACAAAACGCCCGATTACACTCCAAATGACCCGTTTTCCTCAACCGGCAAAATCATTTATTGGGATGAAAACTCCCCGAGTGAAGAGAAATGGTGGCTCGAGGCAATCGACGCAAGGCAGGCGTGGGATTACAACAGTTATTTCAAAAACGTTAAAACCGGAGTTCTCGACTGCGGCTTCAGTCTTGAACACGAAGAGTTTTCCAGCAAAATCACCTTCCCCAACAAAAGACAGGAAAAAAGAAATATCTCCGACCGCCACGGCAACCACGTCGCAGGTCTTATCGGAGCGGAACATAACAACCACCTCGGTATGGCGGGCGTTGTCGGGAACGCCGACCTCGTCTGCGTTGACTGGCAGCCCGACAAAAACACAAGGCAGAACTGGAACACAAGCATCCACATCTTTTTCGGAGTCATCGACCTTGTCCGTGCCGGCGCAAAAGCCGTCAATCTCTCGCTCGGCAGCTCGGGCAGTATTGAAGAAGGCAGCGAGGGTGACAAGTTCGAACTTTGGGCGGATTCCGTCATCCACTCCGCTCTCATATCCGCTCTTCTCGGCAACGGCTATGACTTTGTAGTGTGCCAGTCGGCAGGCAACGGCAACAAAAACTCCGAGCCCGTCGATGCAAAATACAACGGCACCTTCACCGGCATTACAGCAGACAACGCCTTTTCAATAAGGTTCGGCGTCTCAAAGCAGGATATTCTTGACAGAATAATCGTCGTCTCAGCCGCACGAAACGGCGGTAACGGCAAATATACCCAGGCGGGCTTCTCAAATGTCGGCAAACAGGTTTCAATAGCGGCACCGGGTGCTTATATGTATGCTCCTGTCGGCGGTAAGGATGAATACGACTACCTCTCAGGCACATCAATGGCAGCTCCCGTAGTAACGGGTGTCGCAACCCTTGTGTGGAGTGTGAATCCGGAGTTTACCGGCGCACAGGTCAAAAAGATAATAACAGACAAGGCGAACAGCGACGCCGTCGTAACACCGCTGCCCGAGTCATCAAGAAAATTCAAAGACCTTGATTATATTGATTATAATATGGTAAACGCCAACCTCTCCGTTCAGGCGGCGCTGCTTGAAACCTATGATATGGGAAAGGTCAAGGGCGTTGTTGAGGGCTGCGATGAAATCACCCTTACTCAGAACGGCAAAAAAACCGTTTACACCGTCATCCCAGACGGCTCATTCGGCTTTGTCGCTCCCGTCGGCAAGGCGGTTATTACGGCTGTCAGCTATCAGGGTGAAGAATTATTCACATCCGAAATCACAATCGAAAAGGGCAAAACCCTCGATCTCGGCACAGTTACACCCGCTCCCGCGCAGGACGATTCCCCCGCTCAACCCTGAATATCAACAAACAAACCTTTACAAAACGGCGCCTGTTTATTGCATATTGCCGTTTCTTGAATAAAAGTGTTGACAATACGGTTTTTTTGTGGTAATATCCAAACAATTTAATAAACAAAGGCAATGACGAAGACGGAAAAGGCAACGATGCTTCACAGAGAGCAGGGGGCGCTGAAATCCCTGCAGCGGACGCTTTCTTCCCATCCCTTCCGAGCTGAGAGACTGAAACTTCTGCGTGTAGGTCTCTACGCGAATGCTGCGTGAGTGCATAGGGTTTGTCAGAACCCGAAGAGTGGTGCAGAAATGCGCAAATTGAGTGGTACCGCGGGTATCGGAATAAAAATCCGGCTCGTCTCAAGTTTTAACGCTTGAGACGGGCTTTTGTTTTTGTCTTGAGCAAAACAAAAAAGGAGGAAAACAAAATGAACACGGCAAACACAATGAACAGTCTTAAGGAGACTGCGGGCAGAATCAGAGAAATGCGTGAAATAATGGGCTTCACCGTCGAAGAAATGGCGGAGAAAACCGAAGTAACACCCGAGCAGTATCTCGTTTATGAAAACGGCGGAGCAGACCTGCCTTTCACCTTTATCCACAAATGCGCAATAGCGTTCGGCATTGACATAACAGCCATAATCGAAGGCAGAACAACCCACCTTGCCTCATACACCGTCACAAGAAAAGGTATGGGTCATGAAACGGCAAAGGAGGAGGGCATCTCCATAAAGAACCTCGCTCCCAAATTCAAAAACAAATTGGCCGAGCCTTACTGGGTAACCTACGAATATTCGGCAGAGCTTCAGAACAAGCCCATCCACACCACAAAGCACAGCGGTCAGGAGTTTGACCTTGTAATCTCCGGCTCGCTTCTCGTTCAGGTCGGCAGCAACAAAGAGGTGCTCCACGAGGGTGACAGTATTTTCTACAACTCCGCAACTCCTCACGGTATGATAGCCGTTGACGGCAAAGACTGCACCTTCCTCGCCTTCGTCATCCCCGGTGAGAAAGAAACCGAGAGCGAAATCAGCAGAAGCGTCGCGCAGGCAAGACCTGCGACGGGGCTCATCGTTGACAAATACGCAAAATGCGAAGAGGATGAAAACGGCAGACTTCTCAATATCCATTTCGAAAATACCGAAAAATACAACTTCGGCTTTGACTGCGTTGATGCAATAGCCGACAAATACCCCGACAAGCTCGCAATGATTCACCTTGATATGCACGAGGTTGAAAGAAGATTCACCTTCAGACAGATAAAGCAGGAATCCGCAAGGGTAGCCAACTACTTCACCTCCCTCGGCATCAAAAAAGGCGACAGGGTTATGCTCGTTCTTCGCAGGCATTACCAGTTCTGGTTCGCTATGGTTGCCCTCCACAAAATCGGCGCCGTTGCCATCCCCGCAACCTTCCAGCTTAAAGAGCACGATTTTGAATACAGATACAACGCAGCTCACGTCAAAGCAATCATCTGCACCGCCTTCGGCGACACTGCGGAGATAGCCGAGCGCGCAGCCGCAAACTGCCCGAGTGTTCAGGAGAAGATTCTTGTCGGCGATTCAAGAGAGGGCTGGCACGATTTTGACTCCGAATATCCGCTTTTCAGCTCGCACTATTTCAGAACGGAAGAAACCCCCGGCGGCGAAGACACGGCTCTCATCTTCTTCTCATCGGGCACAACCGGCAACCCCAAAATGGTCGAGCACAAGCACACCTACTCGCTCGGTCATTTCGTCACCGCCAAATACTGGCACTGCTGCCAGAAGGACGGCCTTCACTTCACTATGTCGGATACCGGCTGGGGCAAGGCGCTCTGGGGCAAGCTCTATGGTCAGTGGATGTGCGAGGGCGCGGTCTTCGTCAATGATGAAATCCGCTTCCACGCAGAGCAGGTTCTTCCGCTGTTTGCAAAGTATAAGATAACAACCTTCTGCGCTCCCCCCACAATCCTGCGTATGCTTATAAAAGAGGATATCTCAAAATACGATTTCTCGTCTGTAACTCATATGACTACCGCAGGCGAGGCACTCAACCCCGAGGTGGCAATCCGCTTCAAAGAGGCAACCGGGCTTGAGATTATGGAGGGCTTCGGTCAGACCGAGACCACCCTTGTTGTGGCAAACCTCATCGGCGAAAAGCCCAAGCTCGGCTCAATGGGCAAGGCGTCCCCGCAGTATAAATGCGACCTTGTTGACCCCGACGGCAACCCCGTTGCCAACGGCGAAACGGGCGAGCTCGTAGTCCGTCTTGATGACGGCGAGCCCCTCGGCCTTTTCAAGCAGTATATCGATGAAGAAGAGAAAAACGTCGAATGCCGCAGGCAGAATATGTATCACACAGGCGACACCGCCTGGCGTGATGAAGACGGCTACTACTGGTATGTCGGCAGAGTTGACGATGTCATCAAATCCTCCGGCTACCGCATCGGGCCGTTCGAGATTGAAAGCGTCATCATGGAGCTGCCTTATGTTCTCGAGTGCGGTGTTTCCGCCGCACCGGATGAGGTCAGGGGTCAGATTGTCAAGGCGTCAATAGTCCTCACAAAAGGCACAGAGGGCACGGATGAACTCAAAAAAGAGATTCAGGATTATGTAAAGGCGCACACCGCTCCCTACAAATATCCCCGCCTTGTCGTCTTCCGTGACGAACTCCCCAAAACAATCAGCGGCAAAATCCGCAGAAATATGCTTTAAAAAATCCTTGACAAATAAAACTCTTTGTTTTATACTTTTCCGTAACCGCATAGCAAAATGCAGTGATGGTATTAAGTGAACAGGGCAAACTTTTCAGAGAGCCGGCGGCTGGTGCAAGCCGGTAAGAATCCTTATTCGCTGTCTCGTATCGGAGCAGAACTCCTGAATTCATAGGGAGTTACGGGTGGGCCCGTTACAGCTCAGAGGTTTGTCAGAACCTTACAGAGGTGGTCGCCTTACGGCGGCAATACGGGTGGTAACGTGGTTATTAAAAATAATCATCCCGCAGGGTAATAATGCTCTGCGGGGTTTCTTTTTTCACAGGGAGGAATTAATTAAATGAGAAAAATCTATGTTTCCGATTACACATTAAAGCATCTCGCAACCGAGAGAAAGAACCCTCTTCTTTTCAGGGAGAAGGTCGCAATTGCAACCGCCGTTGATGAGATGGGCGCCGATATAATCGAACTCAACGGAGTCACAAACTTCAAAGAGGATAAAATAACCTGCAAAACAATTGCCTCGGCAGTCAAAAACGCCGCCATTGCAATTCCCGCAGGCACGACACCCGAAGAAATTGAAATGGCGTGGGAGTGCATAAGCACCGCAAAAACGCCCGTTCTTCAGGTCGCTCTGCCGCTGAGCACCGTGCAGATGGAATACATCTACCACTTCAAAGCGCCCAAAATGATGACTATGGTTGAAACCCTCGTCAAAGCGGCAAAAGAAAAGTGTGAAAACGTCGAGTTCATCGCCCTTGACGCCACAAGAGCCGAAAAGGATGTTCTCGCAAAGGCGCTCGAAATCGCCGTTGAATGCGGTGCCACATCAATAACAATCAGCGATGAGGCGGGCATAAACTTCCCTGCGGAATTTGCCGAAATCGTCAAAGCTGTCAAAGAGAAGGTCAGCGTTCCCGTCTATGTCAAGGTCTCCGGCGCCCTGTTTATGGAGACGGCAACTGCTTTTGAGAGCATCAAAGCAGGCGCGGACGGCGTAAAGAGCGTTGTTGAAGGCACGGCTCAGCTCAAAACGCACAGAATAGCCGCCATCATCGCCAAAAAGGGCGAGGCTTACGGAATCTGCACATCCCTCAACGTCAGCAGAATCCGCACCGATGTCAAATCCCTCGCCAAAAAGGTAGAGGAGACGGATAAGCCGTCATCCTTCACCCCCGAAGAAAACGCCGACATCTCACTCGATGCCGACTCAACAATTGAAGATATCACCGACTCAGCCGTAAAGCTCGGCTACACCCTTACCGAAGAAGATGCCGGCAACGTTATGCGCGGTCTCAAAAGAGTGTGCGAAAAGAAGGGGAGCATCGGCGCGAGAGAATTTGAAGCTCTCATCGCTTCCTACGCCATGCAGGCGCCCTCGACCTATCACGTTGAATACTACACCACAACAAGCGGCAACTTAACCTCCGCCATGGCTCACGTCGTTCTCAGAAAAGAGGGCGGCAAAAACATCACCGGCGTGGCTGTCGGCGACGGTCCCGTTGACGCCGCTTTCGGCGCAATAGAACAGAGCATCGGCTACCACTACGAGCTTGATGATTTCCAGATTAACACCGTAACCGAGGGCAAGGAATCTCTCGGCTCGGCTCTCATCAAACTTCGCCACAACGGCAAGATTTATTCGGGCAACGGCATTTCAACCGACATTGTCGGCGCCTGCATAAGAGCTTATATCAACGCTCTGAACAAAATAGTCTATGATGAGGATTAAAAAATGAAATTAAGTTTTTCAACAAAAAACGTTGACCTGAACTCGTTTGCCGATACCTGCAATATCGCTTATGATTACGGCTATGCGGGCTTTGAAATATTCGACGCCAAGGCGGAAAAGAAAAAGCACTACGACTCCGTTCTCAAAGACGGCGCCGCCGCTTCAAAAAGGAAGCTGCGCAACCGCGGCCTTGCCGTTTCCGCCCTCACTTATCCCTTCCCCGTTGAGAGCGAGGAGGCGGACGCAAACGTCATAAAGCACTATGTTGACTGGGCTTATGACGCGGGCGTGGAGGCGGTAATCGTCTCCCTTAAGGATGAACCCGACATTGACCTTCTCAAAGCAAAGCTTGCACCCGCCGTCGAGAGAGCGGATGAAGCCGACATCAAAATTCTTTTTGAAACGTCGGACAGTCTCGCCCACTCCGAAAAGGTGCTTGACATAATCAATGAGTTTGCGGCAGTGCCTCTGGGCGCCGCCTGGAATATCAGAGAAACCTATTTCAATGCGGGCGAGAGTCCCGAAAATACCATAGAAACCCTCGGCGCGCACATCTGCTACGTCCGCATAGGCGACAGAGCGCAGGACGGCACAAACTGCCTTATAGGCGAGGGCACTCTGCCTGTCAGGGATTTCATCAACGCCGTTGCGTCACTCAACTATGAGGGCTTCATCTGCGTTGACTGGAATGATGAAATAACAGATTACGACATTGTCCTCACCCACTTCACCAATTTCATAAATGAGATTGACAATAAAACAAAGCCCAAGGCGGCTCTTCAGCACAACAGGGCGGGCACCGGCTCCTTTCCCTGGAAAAAGTATGATATGGTTGAATGCACTTTTTCTCAGGTGCTTGACAAAATGTGCGAGTGTTTCCCCGACCAGCTTGCGTTTAAATACACAACTCTCGATTACACACGCACCTACACCCAGTTCCGCAGAGATGTTGACGACCTCGCCGCCGCCTTCATTTCACTGGGTGTAAAACCCGGTCATCACGTCGCAATATGGGCAACAAACGTGCCTGCGTGGTTCCTCACCTTCTGGGCTGCCACAAAAATAGGCGCCGTGCTTGTAACCGTCAACACAGCTTATAAGATTCACGAGGCAGAGTATCTTCTGCGCCAGTCCGACACGCACACCCTCGTTATGATTGAAAGCTGCAAGGACTCAAACTACAAAGAGATTATCAACGAGCTTTGCCCCGAACTTAAAAACACCGTTCCCGGCAAACCGCTTTATTCAAAAAATCTTCCCTTCCTGCGCAACGTCATCACCGTCGGCTTTGAAATGCCGGGCGCTCTCACGTGGGAGGAGACTTTTGAGAGAAGCTCAATGGTGCCCCACGAGGAGGTTCTGCGCAGGGCTTCAATGGTCAAACCCGACGATGTCTGCAATATGCAATACACCTCGGGCACAACCGGTTTCCCCAAGGGCGTAATGCTCACCCACAGGAACGTTGTCAACGACGGCAAAATCATAGGCGACAGAATGGATCTCTCAACGGCGGACCGTATGATGATTCAGGTGCCTATGTTCCACTGCTTCGGTATGACTCTTTCAATGACCTCAACAATGACCCACGGCGGCACGCTCTGCCCGATGCCCTATTATTCGCCAAAGTCATCGCTCGCCTGCGTCAATGATGAAAAAATCACCTGCTTCAACGGCGTTCCCACAATGTTTATCGGAATGTTCAACCATGAAGATTTTGCAAAAACCGATTTTTCACACATGCGCACAGGCATTATGGCCGGCTCAAACTGCCCGCCAGACCTTATGAGGCAGGCGGCAAGGGAGATGAATATGCGCGAAATCATATCCGTTTACGGTATGACTGAATCCGCCCCCGGCAGCACAATGGGCGAGGTAAACGAGGATGAAGACCACCGTGTTGAAACTGTCGGCTCTGCCTTCCCCGGTGTTGAGTGCAAAATCATTGACCCCGAAACGGGCGCAGACCTTCCCGACGGCGAGAACGGCGAGTTTGTCGCAAGGGGCTTCAATATTATGAAGGGCTACTACAAAATGCCGGAGGCAACCGCGCAGACAATTGATGCCGACGGCTGGCTTCACAGCGGCGATATCTGCTGCCGCACCCCGGACGGCTACTATAAGGTAACCGGCAGACTCAAAGATATGATTATCAGAGGCGGCGAAAACCTCTACCCGCGTGAAATTGAGGAGTTCTATCTCAACCACGAAAAGGTCCGCGACGTTCAGGTGGTCGGCGTTCCCGATGACAGATACGGCGAAGAGGCGTGCGCCTGGATAGTCCTTCATGAGGGCGAAACCTCCACTGAGGATGAAATGCGTGAATACGGCAACAGCTTTATGGCACGCCATAAGGTGCCGAGATACTTCATATTCGTCAAAGCCCTGCCGATGAACGCCGCAGGCAAAATCCTCAAATACAAAATGCGCGAAGAGTCAATCGATATTCTCGGATTAAAAAAATAAAAAACACCTGCTAACGAACCTGCAAATCTGTTTTGCGGGTTCGTGTTCTTTTCCTCACTGCTTTGTTTTAAACCGTTAGCTTGACCGTCGGGCACAGCGGTATTATAATGACAGCAAAGCGGGAGGTGAAAATGTGACGGAGTTTGCAAATGTCCGCGAACTGGGCGCTTACGCAGACGGCGTTCATGATGATGCGGCTGTTCTCAACAGCCTTATCCGCAGCGGCTGCAGAAAGCTTCTGATTCCTCAGGGCCGCTATCTGCTCGGCAGCACGCTCATACTTGAAAGCGGCACAGAGATTGCCGCAGAAAAAGACGCATATATGATTCTTGCGCCCGGTGCGCAGAAAAGCCGCCGCGATTTTCTCGCCGCAAACGGCAGTTCTGACAAAACTGCCAAAAACATAAGCATCAGCGGCGGTGTCTGGGATGGCAACAGTATGCATAACAGCAGGGGAGACAATCTTTTTGACCCTTCCGCCACCAGCGGTGCGCTTTTCAGTTTCAGCAATGTAAAAAATCTGTCTCTCTCGGATATGAAACTCAAAAATCCCCTTTGCTATTACCTTCGCTTCTGCCGTGCGGAGAATGTGACAATTGACGGCATTGTTTTTGAGTCTGAGGATGTTCACATCAATCAGGACGGCATTCACCTTGCAGGTTTCTGCAGCCGTTTCACAATCCGCAATCTCCGCGGGGTCAGCGGCTCGCCGGGCGATGATTTTATTGCCCTCAACGCCGACGACTGCCTCACAAGGCAGGAGAGTTTCGATATGGTCAACGGTCCGCAGAAAGATATTCTGATTGAAAACATTCACGCGGACGAATGCCACTGTTTTCTTCGCCTTCTCAGCGTTGAATCTCCGATTGAAAATGTAACGGTCAGAAACGTTTCGGGCTGCTGCCGCGGCACTGCAGTCAATATGGATGCCGCGCGCTATTGCCGTGTGCCGCTTTTCAGTCAGGGCGATGAAATCTGCAAAAACGGTGTGGGCAGGCTCAGAAATGTGCTGATAGAGAATATCTGTGTGGGCAGGTCTCAGGTTACGCGGGAACAGTTTATTACAGCCGAGACAAACGCGCAGAATCTTGAAATACGCAATTTTGAGGCGGTGACGCCGTATGGCGGAGACGTGATTGAAATATCGAATCTGGCGCCTCATACTTTAAAATACCGCAGTGAAAAAATTACGGCGGATGAAACACTGCTTTTGAATGAAAGGCGTTCATTCACAGAACCGCGGTTTGAAACATTCATTCTTTCAAAAATATGATGATAAATAAAAACCTCCATCATCGATGGAGGTTTTATTATGTTTTACGCTGAATCTCAGTGCTTCTCAAGAAACTCCATTGTCTGCCTGAAACACTCTCTGCCTTTCTCAAATTTTGTCACAATGGTCCAGGCGTGGTTGCCTATTATCCCCGTGCCTTCAAAATGTCCGTATTCAATGCCGAGCGCCTTGTATTCGTTCATCATGTCATAGCCCTCATATCTCAGCCAGTCGCGGCAGCAGGTCGTGAAAAACGTCGGCGGAAAGCCCTCCGAAATGTGCGGTGAAGCAAGCTCTCCCTGCGGTGTTTCGAGAAACTTTCTCGCTTCGTCATAATTCATGCCGAGAAAAGAACACACCATCATTTTCATATCGGGGAATTTCGACTGCTTGCAGGCAGGGTCAAGTAACCTTTTCAGGTCAACACAGCCGCAGTGCGCTACCATCGCCCTGATTCTGAAATCCTCATTGTGCCTTAATTCAACGCCGAGCTTCTCGGCAAGCTCCCTGTCGGCGGCAATGGCGGCAAGCATCATTATAAAATATACGCCCGCGCTCTCACCCGCCAGCACAATGTTTTCCGTGTCAAGCTTGTTTTTCTCTGCGCCGTCAAGAATAAAATCAACCGCCTTGCAGACTTCCGCAATAATCTCTTTGTAAGTCTTTTTCGGCGCGTATGTGTATGAAACGGAGGCGGTGAAGTAACCCGCCTTCGCAAAATTCTGAATGTATGCGTTTCTCATATCGGTAATGCCCGAAACAAATCCGCCGCCGTGAATATAGATAAGAAGCGGCTTTTTCACACCGGTTAAATCCTTGCGGCAGTATGTGTTTATATATTGCTGCTTTTCACTGCCGTAGTGAATCCTTTTTGTGTAAATAATGTTCTCGGGCACCGGCTTGTATGTCAGCGCATAAGCGAGCGCCTCTGTGAAATTATACCAGCAGGTGCCTGCGCGCCCTCTGTAATAAACCTTTTTCTCCATAGCTGCCTCCTCTTAACCTATATCAACAAGAACCGAATGCTTTTCGGCAAACGGCAGAAGATTTCCGTAGAATTTCGATGCTCCCGCTTCAAAGCTTACAAGGATTTTACCGTCAACGCACTCAATGTCTTCACTCATTCTCGGCATTTTCAGGTCTTTTATAAATCTGCCCGAATCGAGATAATAAAGCGGAATGCTTTTGCCGTTACTGCTGAATTCTCCGTCCGCTTCGCCTTTTATGTCATAGATCTTAAGAAAAGATTTCATAACCTCAGCGCTCTGCGAAAGAACCGCTCTGCCGTCTGGAGTTACCGCAAAGCCCTGAATTTTGTCGCAGATTGAATATGCCGCAGCAGGGGAGGAGGAATCAAGCCCGAATGTGCCCGAAGGGCTGATTCTGTAAGCAAAAACAAGAGCGTAATACTGTTGTCCGTCGGGGGTGCCGAGCATATGACTGCCGTCTGTTTCATAGCCCTTTGCGTGGTATTCGCCCACATAAAGCATATTGCCGTCGCACGAGCAGAAGGATGAACGGCAGGGCACCTCAACGCTGCCTGTAAATCTGACTGTGCCGCCGTCGCCTGCGGCCAGCAGGTCGCTTTTGTTAATGACAAAAATCTGAGCCGCATTGCTTATGTAAACATATTCCCCCGCGCAGGTTATTCCGCCTGCGTGACCGTCATAATCACTTCCGTCGGTGTTCTGCAGCTTTACCGTTTTCACATTCCCGTCTTTAACAAGAAAAATCCTTGACGGCTCGCCGTTGTCCATATATCCGCAAAAGAGGTAAGTGTTTTCATAGGCAAGCCTGCCCGAGCCCTGCGGCACAAACTCCGTGTCAAGACCGGGCGTCCTGCAGATTTTTGCCGCCGCACGGTCATAGTCGAAATACATAAACACTTTAAGCATTATGCATACAATAATGACGGCGGCTGCCGCGCACAGCAAAAAGAATCTTTTTCTGTTCATACCGATTTCTCCCGTGTTTTTATACTTACAGATTATTACTTTTAACGGAAAAAATCAATATTGAAATTTCTTCCGATAAATGTATAATAAAAATATATTCTATCGGAGAGTGTGTTATGAAATATTTTATCGGCCTTGATATAGGCACATCATCAACAAAGGCACTGCTTATAAGCGAAAACAGAATTATCGCCTCTGTGTCAAAAGACTATCCCGTTTACTATCCCGAGCCCGGTTGGTCGGAGCAGAATCCGTCCGACTGGCTGTCCGCGTCGCTGAGCGCACTTGAAGAGGTAACTGCGGGCATAGATAAATCTCAGGTCAGCGCCATAAGCTTTTCCGGGCAGATGCACGGCCTTGTCGCCCTCGACAAAAACGATGAGGTTATCCGCCCCGCAATTCTCTGGAACGACGGCAGAAGTGAAAAGCAGGTTGAATACCTGAACAACACAGTCGGCAGGGATTTTCTGCTTGACTGCACGGGCAACATCGCTTTTGCGGGCTTCACCGCGCCCAAGGTGCTCTGGATGTTCGAAAACGAGCGTGAAAAATTCGACTCCATCAGCAAAATAATGCTTCCTAAAGATTATGTCGCCTATATGCTCTCGGGCAGCTTCGCTACAGATGTGTCCGACGCTGCGGGCACCCTTTATTTCGACACGGGCAAAAGGGAATGGTCGCAGAAGATGCTCGACCTTCTCCACATCAGTTCTTCAATGCTCCCGAAGGTTTATGAGAGCGACGAGTGCGTCGGTTATCTCAAAGATGAAATCGCTTCAAAGCTCGGCTTCGGCAAGGTTAAAATCATAATCGGAGCGGGCGATAACGCCGCCTCCGCAATCGGCACGGGCACCGTCGAAGACGGCAGCTGCAACATCTCCCTCGGCACCTCCGGCACCGTGTTTGTCACCTGCGACAAATACGTGTGCGACAGAGTAAATGCCATCCACACCTTCTGCTCGGCAAACAGAAAATACCATTATCTCGCCTGCATCCTTTCGGCTGCCTCGGCGCAAAAATGGTGGATTGAAGACATCCTCGGCGCAGAGTATGATTTTGCAGATGCCGAAAAATTTGCCGGCAAAACCGCCGTTCAATTCCTTCCCTACCTTATGGGCGAGCGCTCGCCCATCAACGATTCAAACGTCCGCGGCGCTTTCCTCGGTCTTTCAATGAATACCGGAAAAGCCGAGATGACTCTCGCCGTGCTTGAAGGCGTCGCCTTCGCCCTGCGTCAGAATATCGACATCATCCGCTCGCTCGGCGTTGATATAAAAAAATCAAAGGTCTGCGGGGGAGGCACAAAAAATAAACTCTGGCTTAAAATTCTCGCAAGCGTGCTCGGCATCGAACTCGAAATCCCCGTGCTTGAGCACGGCGGAGCGCTCGGTGCGGCAATGCTCGCAGCAAAAAACTCGCTTGACACAGACGAATATTCCGCTATGGAGAACGAGTTTTACAAGGTCAGCGAAACAGTCTTTCCCGACCCCGCCCTCACGGAATTTTATAATAAAAAATACAAACAGTATCTTAAAATCTACCCCGCTGTCAAAGCATCAATGCAATAACAGAGCAAAAAAACGCACCCGCAAGGGTGCGTTTTGCTTTTAATAAATCACATAAATCTGAAAAGCTTGGCAATTATATGCTTCGGTATTCCCATAATTCCCGACGCTTCTCTCTTTGCCTCGTCATAGAAAAGAAGCATCTCGCCGCGCTTTTCTTCCGTGGGAATTCTCCCGCTGTAAAGCGCCTCCTGGCGTATTTCAACCGCCTTTTCATATCTGTATGCAAACTCATCGTCTGTCATCGCTTTTATGTCTTCGCATCTTTTGAGATACGGCAGATTGTTCCTCTCAAATCCGCCCAGCCGCAGCCATCTGAAGGACTGCCCGAAGGCGTAATCGACGGAATCCCGCAGGTCGTCGGAGTGAAGCCGCTTTTTCCGCCTTATTGCCGTAATGACAAGCGCCGCCGCCCAGATAAGAATAAGCGAGCCGAGCACGGTAAGGAAGATTAAAAGCTTGTGGCTCTTCGGTTGCCCGCCGCCCTTTGTCTGCACGGGTGAGCCGTCTGTAGGTCTGTCGTTGCCGATTGAAGTCGGGTCGTAGGTTATGTCGCCGAGCTCGTCGTTGACATTGTCGCTCTGATTCGGGCTCTCCTCGTCCTCTTCATAATCCTCCGGCTCCTCCTCCGCACTCTGCGGGTCGGGAGGAATGAGGTTGAGCGCATTTAGAATCGCCTGTTCCCTCTTGTCAAGCCAGTCGCGTATTTTCTCCGCCATTTCTGTAACGGCAGGGTTCTCCTCGTGGTATTTTGCGGGGTAGGCAAAATACACAAGGGCGGAGGCGGCTATTGCCAGAACGGCAACAAGCGTGAATATCTGCACATAAGCCCTCTGCACGCTCTTGATTATCGGCGCTCCGATAATCACCGCAAGCACAAACAGGCTCACAAACGTAAAAGCGTTGATTTTAATTGACGGCGCAATTCCAAGGTAAATCTCCGTCTCGGCATAGATTATCGCCGTAATGACCGGCACAATCGCCGCCCTCCTGACGGAGGCATGGGCAAAAAACAGCGAGAACAATATAATAAGCACCGCCGCAAAAACCGTCTGCGGCGAAATGCCCGCCTCACCGCCGGATGTCTCAAACATCCTGTAAACATACGCCTGGCTTTCCTCGCTCAGCTTGAAAAGACCGTTTGCGTAGATTTTTGCTCCGTCGGCAAATTTCGTGAAGTTCAATGCGGCAAAAACTACGGCAGCCGAAGCTGAAATAATGCTTGCCGCCCTGAAAACCGGCTTGTAATTATATGAGAAAATACAGATGAAATTGATAATAAAAGGAATCATATAAAGGTAGGGCGATGCCGAAGAGCAAAACGAATAACAGGTAAGGCAGGTTGCCGCCGCCGAGAGCAGCGCAATGCCGAACCATACGGGTGTGATGTGCGAGTCAGTTCGCATATCGCCGTTTTCTTTTACTCTTGCATTTTCCTTCATTTATTATATTCCTATTACCGCTATTGATTCTTTGTAACTGTCGTTTGTCAGTGAAATAAGGTTAAGACCGTCCGCCGACGTGTCTGCGCCGCTTTCGGGGTTCAGCATAAGCACCGTTACCCTGTTGCCGTCATACAGATACGAGAGACGGTTCTGCTTGTTGAGCGTAACAAAAATAATGTGCTGATAGTTGTCGTCGGGTTTGTTCTCCATATACCTGCGCACAAAATCTATGTCGTCAGCCGCAAACGTGTTTGAAAGCAGATTGTCGGTAAGTTCCATACGCTCCGAATGCGAGGTTATCGGGTGGTAGTAAAAACGCTTTCTGCTGTTTGACAAAAAGCCGAGCGTGTAGTGAAAACCGCACTCAATAAGCGCCTGCGAAACGGAGAACACCGTTTCAGCAAGTGTGTCAATATCCTTGCGCGAGGGCTTTTCGCCTTGTGCGTCATAGCCCATATCGAAAAGCAGAAGAATGTCGTTTTTAATCGGCAGACCGAGCTCGCGCACCATCACCCTGTCAACCTTTTCGGTAAGCTTCCAGTGAATATTCTTTATCGGGTCGCCCGGCACATACTCTCTTATAAGAAATGTCTCGCTCGGGTCGTTGCCGGATTTATGCATCGAATAAAGATCTCCGTCCGCCTGCGAGTAGTTGAGGTCCGCCACAAATATATTGCAGGGCGCCGTCTCGGGCACAATAATATGCTCTGCCGTATTTTCGGCGGCGTTCTTTATTTTGAATCTGAAAACGCCCGCAGGCGCCAGAAGTCGGATGTTCTCGGTGAACACCTTTATTTTGCCGGCGTATTCCGTGTCAAACGTGAAGTTCAGCACGCAGCTGCCCTTTGACGGAGCGGAACACTCAAAAAACACCTTGTCCGTCTCTCCGTTGAGAAAGTTTTTACAGCAGATGTAAAAACTCAGGTCATAGGCGGGGAACATGCTTTTGTTGCTGACCGTCACTGTGCCGTTCATCGGCTCGTTCTTCCGCGCCGAATAGTCAGTCTGCACGGTTATCCTGATGCTCCTTGCCGCAACGGCGGTAAGTATAATCAGCGCCGCCGGCACAACAGCCGAAACAATCAGAATAATCAGCGTGCCTATGTTGTTTAACAGAATAAACAGCAGCGCAGCCGAGAGCAGCCATATTATATAAACTACAAATCCGATTGTCATATTATTTGACCGCGTTGGGCAGTTCCGTCTTCATAATGCAGTTGTGAAGAACAATTTCGGGCTCTATTCCCGCAAAACGCGCCTTCTGCGAAAGAACTATTCTGTGCGAGCACACAAGGTTGAAAACGTCAACAACATCCTCGGGCACAACATAGTCTCTGCCCAGAACATAAGCTCTCGATTTTGCCGTGGCGCAAAGCGCAATGGCGCCTCTGGGGCTTACGCCCACCTCAACATCCTCATCCTCGCGTGTCTCGAAAACAAGGCGGTTTATGTATTTGAGAATTTCATCGTCAACCCTGACGTTGCGCACGTCGTGCTGCATTTTGAGAACGTTTGCCGCAGTCAGAACGGGCTTTACATAGTCAATGGGGTTGTCGGTCTGTCTGTCTTTCATAATCTCAAGCTGGCTGTCAAAATCGGGGTAGCCTATAGTGAGCTTTAAAAGGAAGCGGTCCAGCTGTGCGTAGGGCAGCAGCTGAGTGCCTGCCGCGCCTACATGGTTCTGCGTTGCGATAACAACAAAGGGAGTTTCAAGCGGGTATGTGTTGCCGTCAACGGTTACCTGCCTCTCCTCCATTGCCTCAAGCAGGGCGGACTGCGTCTTGCTCGATGTTCTGTTGATTTCGTCGCCGAGCAGAATGTTTACGCCGTTTACCGCACCGGGAATGTAGCGGAAGTCGTTTGTCGCCTTGTTATACATTGAGAAGCCGACAATGTCCGTGGGCAGAACGTCGGGAGTGAACTGAACGCGGTTGTATTTTAGCCCGAGCGTCTTGCCGAGCGTGACCGCAAGCGTTGTCTTGCCGACGCCGGGAATATCGTCAAGCAGAATATGGCCGTCAACAAGAATAGCCATTATTGTATGAAGAATGACTTCATCCTTGCCCTTGATAACCTTTTTGATTTCGTTTAATACCTTTTCAATTTCAGGGTTCATAATATGCCTGCCTTTTCAATTAGATTTAAACACCGATTAAATAATATATCATATATCTTAAATTCTTACAATATATAAGATTATTATTTTTTATTTAAGAAAACAAAACTGAAACGCAAAAAGGGATGTCTGCCCTCAGACATCCCTTTAAAGTTTTATTTTTCAAGCTTAAATGTGTAAAGATACTCGGTTTTTAAGCAGTCGGGGTTGAGCGGCGGAATAATCAGCACCGCCTTGCCGTCTTTTTCGGCAACCTCTATTTTCTCATCACTGCCGAGAAGACTTGCCTTGAGCTCGGGCGAATAGTCAACCTCGCTTAATAACACCTCTTTGAACGGGAAAGCCGTTGTAATGGCATAGATGTTGCCGTCCCGCTGAGTGTAGTAGATTCCGCTTTCTTCCGTGTTCTTCTTTGTGTAAACGCGTGAAGCGTAAATCGCCTCGCCGTTTGTTTCAAGCCATTTGCCCATCTGCAGCAGGCGCTCCTCCATAATGACGGGAATAGTTCCGTCCGCCGCAGGGCCGATGTTGAGCAGGAAGTTGCCGCCTCTTGAAACGAGCGAAACAAGCATTTTCAGCAGGTCATTTGCGCTCATATAATCTTCGGTGCCCTCCATACGGTTCAGACCGAAGGAGCCTCCTATGCCGCGGCATTCCTCGAACGGTCTGTCAACAACAATGTCGTCAATTTTTCTGTTGCCGTCAATTATGCCGTATTCCGTGGTGAAATTGCCGCCGAAACGTCCTCTCGTCTCCTTGCCCCAGCGGTCGTTGGGCACAATAAAATCACGCACGGAGCTTTCATTGTAAAGCCACTGCAAAAAATCGGTTGAGTGCCAGACACTGCTCTCATAATCCCACTCGCCGTCAGTAAAAAGCGTGGCGGGTTGGTATTTTTCAACCAGCTCCTTTAACATCGGAATAAGATGCTTGAGAGCATACTCTTCGGGGTCTTTGAGAAACAGCGGGTTAAACCACTCGTAAATGGAATGGTAAACGCCGAAACGCACGCCCGTGCCTTCAAGCGCCTCTTTTAACTCCGCAGCAAAATCCCTGTGCGGTCCGACATCCCAGCTGTTCCAGTTCCAGGCGTAGCCGGTTTTATACATGCAAAAACCGTCGTGGTGCTTTGAAACGAGGTTCATATATCTGGCGCCGCTCTTTTTAAACAGCTGAGCCCACTGATCTGCGTCAAAAAGCTCCGCCTTGAAATACTGAACAAAATCTTCATACCTGAAGTTTTCGCCGTAAACCCTCTTGTGAAAATCGAGTGTCGGAAGCTCGGGGTTTTCAAGATGCTTGCGATACCACTCCGCAAGGTCGCGCTTCCTCGAATATGCCGGCACCGAGTAAAGTCCCCAGTGGATGAAAATACCGAATTTTGCGTCCGCATACCACTGCGGAACAGGTCTTTTGTTCAATGATTCCCAGTTGTTTTCATACATATAAGACACCTGCTTTCTCAATCTCAGTTATATTTCGGCATAAAGTCGCCGTGCGCTTCAATAAGGTCGTCAACCATCCTGCGTATTGTGTCAATGTCAAGCTCGCTGCCCGTGTGCGGGTCGAGCATTGCCGCCTGGTAAATGTGCTCCTTTTTGAGCGTGTGAGCCGCCTCAATCGTCAGCAGCTGAACGTTAATGTTCGTCATATTCATTGCGGCGCACTGAACGGGGAGGGCGCCCACGTGGCAGGGGTTTATCCCGTAGCCGTTTACAAGGCAGGGCACCTCAACGCATGCCTCTGCGGGCAGGTTTGTAATAAGGTGGTCGGTGTTGAGCACGTTGCCGCCTATCTCGTAGGGCGTCGATGTCGCTACCGCCTCCATAATGCGCGAGGCGTATTCGTTTGAACGCTCGTGCTCCTTTACGCCGTTTTCGAGCATCTCGGCATATTCCTTTTTCCATGACTCAATCTGATTTACACAGCGGCGGGGGTATTCGTCAAGGGGTATGTTGTATTTTTCAATAAGCTCCGGATATTTGCTCTTAATATAAAACATATTATATTCCGCGTTATGTTCGCTGCTCTCAGTGCAGTAGTAGCCGAAATTGCGTATGTATTCAAGACGGACTTTGTTGTTGCAATCGGGGTCGTCAAGCTTGTAGTTTTCCGCCTCAAGACGGCGCTTGATTTCGGGGTAGAGGTCGTTGCCGTCCCTGTCTTTGATTTCAAGCAGCCACGCCATGTGGTTAATGCCCGCTATAAGCTCTTTCTTGCCCGCAATCTTATCCTGCAGGCCGACTTCGTTGAGAAGTGACTCGCCGCAGACCTGAACGGAGTGGCAAAGGCCGACTGTTCTGATTCCGGTGTATCTCTGCATATAGCCCGAAAGCATGGCCATCGGGTTTGTGTAGTTGAGAAAAAGAGCGTCGGGGCAGACCTCTTCCATGTCGCGGGCAAAATCCTCCAGCACGGGAATCGTGCGAAGAGCGCGCATAATTCCGCCTATGCCGAGCGTGTCGGCAATTGTCTGGCGAAGACCGTATTTTTTCGGCACCTCAAAGTCAATAATGGTGCAGGGGTCATAAAGACCGACCTGTATGGCGTCAACCACAAAAGATGCGCCCCGCAGAGCGTCCTTGCGGTTTTCAACTCCCAGATAGCACTCGATTTTTCCGTAGCCGCCCTTCGTCTGCCGCATCGCTTCAAGAATAACTCTGCTCTCTTCAAGGCGCTGACCGTCAATGTCATAAAGCGCAAAAACGCTGTCGCGAAGCGCTTCGCTGCACATGCAGTCGCCTATGACGTTTCTCGCAAACACAGTGCTTCCCGCACCCATAAATGTTATTTTCATAGCTGACCCCCGGTATTGTTATTCATTTTCAGGCACTCTGCCTGTCAAAAAATATAATAACATCTGCAAAAAGATTTTTAAAGAGAAATATATTATTATTTACAAATTATTTTTCATTTAATAATAACGGGCTTAATAAAGAATCAAAACAAATCTGCAAAACAATAAGGGACCGCCTGAGCGATCCCTTAAGATGTGTCATTTTAAATTAAACAGCACGTGTTACCTTGCCTGAACGAAGGCAGCGTGTGCAGGCGTAAACTCTCCTGGGGGAGCCGTTTACGATGGCCTTTACTCTTTTAACATTGGGTTTCCATGTTCTGTTGGAGCGTCTGTGTGAGTGAGATACCTTAATTCCGAAGTACACATCCTTGCCGCAAAATTCACATTTTGCCATGTGCCACACCTCCTTTTACTTTCTCAATAGCGAAAGACATATTAACAGATAATATTTCAAATTGCAAGTGTTTTTTTAAATTTTTTCTTAAATATACAAATTATTATTGCGATTGAATAAAAAAATTTCACTTTTACTATTGCATTTTTCGTTAATATGGTGTATTCTACCGATAGAACATTTGTTTGATTATTGATTTCGGAGGATATAAAAATGGCAGACAAACAAAAGGCACTTGAATCCGCACTCGCGCAGATAGAAAAGACATACGGCAAGGGCTCCATAATGAGACTCGGCGAAAATACCGCCATGAATGTTGAAGCAATCTCAACCGGCTCTGTCGGTCTCGATGTCGCAACCGGCATCGGCGGACTTCCCAGAGGCAGAATAGTTGAAATATACGGTCCCGAATCATCGGGCAAAACAACCCTCGCCCTTTCGGTTATAGCCCAGGCGCAGAAGGCGGGCGGCGACGCGGCTTTCATTGATGCCGAGCACGCTCTTGACCCTCTCTACGCTTCAAATCTCGGTGTCGATATCGACTCCCTCCTCGTCTCACAGCCGGACGACGGCGAGCAGGCGCTCGAAATTGCGGAGGCGCTTATCCGCTCGGGAGCGCTCGATGTAATAGTCATCGACTCCGTAGCCGCCCTTGTTCCCAAGGCGGAAATTGAGGGCGAAATGGGCGACTCGTCAGTAGGCGTTCACGCAAGACTTATGTCAAAGGCGCTTCGCAAGCTTTCGGGCGTCGTTTCAAAATCGAACACAATTCTCATCTTCATAAACCAGCTTCGTGAAAAGGTCGGCGTAATCTACGGCAATCCCGAGGTTACAACCGGCGGCAGAGCTCTTAAATTCTTCTCATCCGTTCGCATTGATGTTCGCAGAATCGAGAGTCTCAAGGGCCCCGGCAACGAGATTATCGGCAACCGCACACGCTGCAAGGTAGTCAAAAACAAGGTCGCTCCTCCCTTCAAAGAGGCGGAATTCGACATCCTCTACGGCAAGGGCATTTCCAAGCAGGGCGAGCTCGTTGACCTCGGCGTGCGTTTCGGCATACTCCAGAGAAGTGGCGCCTGGTTCAGTTACGGCGATATGCGTCTGGGGCAGGGCAGAGACAAAACAAGAGAGTTTTTCTATGACAACCCCGAAATAGCTCAGGAAATCGAAGATAAAATATTCGAGTCAATCAAAGCGGAGCGTGAAGCCAGGGCGGAAAAACCCCAGCCCGCACCCCGCGCCGAGCAGGATATTCCTGAGGCACAGCCCACAACAAGAAGAGTTGCGAGGGCAAAGCTCGACATAGTTGTTGATGACGACGAATAATTATGATAATCACTTTTAAAACCGGAGGGCGCGGCAAGGTCACTGTTTACGGCGACGGAGAGATAATCGCCGCCGTTGACGAGGAGTTTATGCTCACCTGCGGTTATAAAGATAATGATGAAATTGAGGGAGCGCAGATGACTGCCTTTGTTGAGGCGGTGTGTTTGCGCTCCGCTTTTCTCGGCGCAATGCGCCTGCTCGCCCTTCGCGACCACGGCAGAAAAGAGCTTGAAAACAAGCTTGTTTCGAAAGGGCACAAACGCATCTATGCGTCGCAGACCTGCGACACCCTCGAAGAGCGCGGCTATATTGACGACAGGGTCTTTGCATCGGCGCTCGCAAACCGCCTTCTTGAAGGCAAGGGCTTTTCCGTCCGTCGCATAAAAAGCGAGCTTTTTCAGAAGGGAATCAGCCGCGAAATTGTCGATGATGTGTGCCAAAACATTGACAACGAGCCGATTTTGCGTATTATAGAACTGTTGAACACTAAATTTTCGGGCAAACTATCAACCGAAAAGGGTGTCAGAAAGACCTTCGCCGCCCTGCAGAGAATGGGCTACGGCTACTCCGATATCCGCTCTGCAATGGCGCAGATTGATATTTCAACACCGGAGGACTGATTATGCACAAAATATCAATGATATCGCTCGGCTGCCCCAAAAACCAGGTGGATGCCGAAAGAATGCTCGCTTTACTTGACAAGGCGGGCTACTCAATCGGTGACATTTATGACGGCGTGGAGGCGGTAATAATCAACACCTGCGGGTTCATCGACGCTGCAAAAGAAGAGGCGATTGAGAATATTCTCGATATGGCGGAACTCAAAAAAGAGGGGCTCGTCGGCAAAATAGTCGTTACGGGCTGCCTCGCCCAGAGGCATAAAAAAGAAGTCCTCGATGAGATTCCCGAAATAGACGCCGTTGTCGGCATAGGCGCCGACGGCAGCATTGTTGACATCCTCAACTCCCTTCTCGGCGACGAAAGCGCCGCCCTTCCCGAAAACGAGGCGGATGAAAACACCGCCGCCTACTGCGCTTTCCCCGATGTCGGTAACCTTCCGCTTGAAGGCGAGCGCCTTCTCACCACGCCCGAATACTGGTCCTATCTCAAAATTGCAGACGGCTGTTCAAACCGCTGCTCCTACTGCACAATTCCCTATATCAGGGGCAATTACAGAAGCGTTCCCATGGAATCGCTTGTCGATGAGGCGCGCGCCCTCGCTCAGGCGGGCACAAAGGAGCTCATCCTCATAGCGCAGGATACCACCAACTACGGTATGGATTTATACGGCAGGCTTATGCTGCCCGAACTGCTTGAAAAATTGTGTGAAATCGACGGCATTGAGTGGATAAGAATGCTCTACTGCTATCCCGATAAAATCACCGACGAGTTGCTTGACGTTATGTCAAAACAGCCCAAGGTTCTCAACTATATCGACCTCCCGCTCCAGCACGCCGACAACGGCCTGTTAAAAAAGATGAACAGAAGGGGAACAAGGGAGGAATACACCGCCCTCATCTCAAAAATCAGAACAATCCTTCCCGAGTGCGTAATCCGCACCACCTTTATTGTCGGTTTCCCCGGCGAGGGTGAGGAGGAGTTTGAAAACCTTGCCGAATTTGTCAATGAGATTGAATTTGACCGCCTCGGCTGCTTTGCGTTCTCACCGCAGGAGGGTACACCCGCCTGCGATATGGAGGGACAGGTTGACGAGCAACTTAAAATCGACCGCGGCGAAATAATAATGAACGACCAGCTCGAAATAGTCCACCTCAAAAATACCGAGCGCATCGGCAGAGTTTTCCGCGTGCTTGTTGAAGATTACGACTCTTACACCGACAGCTACACGGGCAGAACTTATATGGACGCCCCCGAAATTGACGGCAAAATCACATTCACCACCGATAATGATTATGAGAACGGCGATTTCGTTTCGGTCAAGGTCATCGGTGTCAATGATTACGACCTTATCGGCAGGGATGTCGCCTGCATCTAAAAGATAAAAACAGGAGTTTAATAAAAAGATGAATTTACCCAACGCACTTACCGTTTTAAGAATTATCCTCATACCCGTTTTCGCCGTTCTCTGGTTTGTTCAGTTCGGATCAACGGTTTATTCTCATTTTCTGTGGGCGGCTATCGTATTTCTTATCGCCTCCCTCACCGATTTTCTCGACGGCAAAATCGCAAGAAAGCACAATGAAATAACAAACTTCGGCAAAATCGCCGACCCCATAGCAGACAAAGCCCTCACATTCGCCGCCTATTTCTGCATTTACGCCCATTTAAAACCGAGAAATATTTCGGCGGAATTCGTCACAGGAGTAATCTTCGTCTGCATAATCCTTGCGCGTGAAATCGCCGTTACCCTTATGCGTATGGTTTACCTCAGAAAGGGCGTCGCACTCTCGGCGGGCATTCCCGGCAAAATCAAAACCTTCACGCAGATGGTTCTCCTTTTTGTCGCCATGCTTTTCATTTATTCAAACGAAAAAAGCTACACCTTTGTCGGCACAAACACGCTGAGCATCACAAAATCCGTCAACGTGCTCGTCGGCATAATCATGATTCTCACCGTCTGGTCGGGAGCGTATTATTTCATTAAGGCAAAAAAGAGCAAACAGTCAAAGAGCTCAAAAAAGAATTGACAAACCCGTTTTGTATGATTATAATGTATTTCCACAATAAATAATATATTATTGCAACGGTCGGGAAGAGTAGCGTTGCAGGCGTTCATCAGAGAGGGTGCCGTTTTGCTGTGAGGCACCTTGAATGCGGCTTTGTGAAGTGCGCCCGGCGGCACGCGGAGTGAACAACCCTGCGGCGGAAAAATGCGGATTGCATCCTCATTTTTACCGCTTTATCTGACAGTATCTCCGCGCGGCTGACCCCGTTAAAGGTCTTTAGAGTTATAAATCGGAGTGGAACCGCGTAATCACGCCTCCGGTGCTTTCTGTCAGGAAAGCGCCGGGGGTTTTATTTTGGAAAATTCGTGAAAATCTTATTTATGCGTTTTGGGCATTCTTTTTCCGCAGTATTTTGTGAAAATGCTCGATAATACACAAAGTATTATCTGCGCTTTTCACTTCATCCTGCAAAAAAATAATTCGCCAAACCGCACAAAACGATTTTCTCTCATTTTCTTTTATTGTTTTTTAAGATAAAAGATTTTGCGAAACGGTGTTTCTTTTCCCGCAGTATTTTGCGAAAATGCTCGATAATACACAAAGTATTATCTGCGCTTTTCACTTCATCCTTCAAAAAATTCACCAATCATATTTGTTATCACAATTCAGAAACAAGAGGTAAAAAATGTTCAACCAGTTAAAAGAAGACATAGCGTGCGTCAAATCGCGCGACCCGGCGGCAAGGTCCGTCTTTGAGATTCTGTTTCTCTACCCGGGCCTCAAAGCGATAAGAGCGCACAGAAAAGCAAACTTTTTCTACCGTCACAAAATGTTCTTTATTGCCCGCTGGATTTCACAGCGCGCTTCAAGAAAAACGGGCATAGAGATTCACCCCGCCGCGCAGATAGGCAAACGCTTTTTCATCGACCACGGCACGGGCGTCGTCATAGGCGAAACGGCAATAATCGGTGACGATGTGACGCTCTACCAGGGAGTTACCCTCGGCGGCACGGGCAAAGATACGGGCAAACGCCACCCGACAATCTGCAACAACGTTATGATCGGCTCTGGCGCAAAGGTTCTCGGTCCCATCGTAATCGGCGAGAACAGCCGCGTAGGGGCGGGAGCCGTTGTCGTCAACGATATTCCCGCAAACAGCACCGCAATAGGCATCCCCGCAAGGGCTGTCAGACGCGACGGAGTCAGGGTTTTCGACTATCTTGATCAGATTCACATTCCTGACCCGATAGCAATCGAGATTTCGCGCATTGATGCCGAGCTTGACAGAATAAACGAAAAAATAGGTATCGAAAAGGAGAACACCGATGAAAATATTTAACACTCTCACAAGGCAGAAAGAGGAGTTCGTTCCGTTAAAAGAGGGCGAGGCAAAAATCTACGCATGCGGTCCCACTGTTTATAACTACATCCATATCGGCAACGCCCGTCCCATCTGTGTTTTTGACACCCTTCGCCGCTATCTTGAATACCGCGGCTACAAGGTTACCTTCGTTCAGAACTTCACCGATGTTGATGACAAAATCATCCGCAAGGCAAACGAAGAGGGCGTTGACTACACCGACATAACAAAAAAATATATCGAAGAGTTCTGGACCGATGTCAAAGGGCTCAACTTCCGCGAGGCGGATATTCATCCCAAGGCGACCGAAAACATTGAAAAGATTATCGAAATCGTTTCGGGACTTATTGAAAAGGGCTATGCCTACGAAGCCGACGGCGATGTCTATTTCACCACCTCAAAATTCGATGAATACGGCAAACTCTCGCACCAGCCGCTTGAAGATCTTCAGGCGGGCGCAAGAATTATGGTTGGCGAAGTCAAGCGCGAACCGATGGATTTCGCACTCTGGAAGGCGGCAAAGCCGGGCGAACCCTACTGGGATTCTCCCTGGGGCAAAGGCAGACCGGGCTGGCATATCGAGTGCTCCGCCATGGTCAACCGCTATCTCGGCGAAACAATAGACATCCACTGCGGCGGTCAGGATTTAATCTTCCCCCATCATGAAAATGAGATAGCCCAGAGCGAGTGCTTTACCGGCAAGCCGTTCTCACGCTACTGGATGCACAACGGCTTCATTACCGTTGACAACGTCAAAATGGCAAAGAGCGCAGGCAATTTCTTCACCGTTCGCGATGTGGCGCAACAGTTCGGCTATGAACCGATAAGAATGCTTATGCTCTCAACCCAATACAGAAGCCCCATCAACTACAGTTTTGATGCAATCGAGCAGTGCAAGGCATCCCTCACCCGCCTTTACAACTGCCGCGACGGCATAGATTTTGAAATGCAGAACGCTCCGCACGGCAAGGTTGACAAAGAGCTTGAAAAAGCGCTGAGCGAACGCAGAAATCAGTTTATTGAAGCGATGGATGACGACCTCAACACCGCAGCCGCCCTCGCCGCCGTCTTCGATGCCGTCAGAGATATAAACTCGTCGGTTGTCGGCAAAAACGCAAGCGTTGAAACCTGTGAGCTCGCCGCAAGCGTCTTCGATGAACTCACCGGCGTTCTCGGCCTTGTTTACAACCGCAAAAAAGAGGTTCTCGATTCCGACATCGATGCTATGATTGAAGCCCGCACAAACGCAAGAAAAGAGAAAAACTGGGCAGAGGCGGACAGAATCAGAGACGAGCTCAA
Source organism: Clostridiaceae bacterium (assembly GCA_016288315.1). GTDB lineage: Bacteria > Bacillota > Clostridia > Oscillospirales > Acutalibacteraceae > CAG-177. Next base: position 43,293 of record JAEEYU010000072.1, read on the forward strand.
ATCAATGGGAATCATCCTTGAAGACACTCCCCAGGGTGTCAAATGGCACAGGGAATAATATAATAATAAAAAATATAAAAAAATGCTTGCAATGGTGAAAACCTTGTGATATACTTGTCAAGCAAAACGCACGCGGAGCTATTGTCGGTGCAAGTGCGGCTCAATGCCGTTGCGCTGTCAGGCACTGCGGTGGAGGCGGTCAACCCGCCGTAAACTAAGGAGGAAAAAATATGTCAGTAGTATCCATGAAGCAGTTACTCGAGGCCGGTGTTCATTTCGGTCACCAGACCAGAAGATGGAACCCCAAAATGGCGGAATACATCTTCACTGAGCGCAATGGTATTTATATCATTGACCTTCAGAAAACCGTTAAAAAACTTGAAGAAGCTTATATGTTCATCCGTGACATATCGGCAGAAGGCGGCGAAGTTCTTTTCGTCGGCACCAAAAAACAGGCACAGGAATCCGTCAAAGAAGAAGCAATCCGCTGCGGTATGCCTTTCGTAAACGCACGCTGGCTCGGCGGTATGCTCACAAACTTCAACACCATTCAGCGCAGAGTCAAGAGACTTGCTCAGCTCAAAACAATGGAAGCAGACGGAACATTCAACCTTCTTCCCAAAAAAGAAGTCATCAAATTACAGCTTGAAATCGAAAAGCTTGAAAAGTTCATGGGCGGCATCACTGAGATGAAAAAGCAGCCCGCAGCAATGTTCATCGTTGACCCCCGCAAAGAGAGAATCGCTGTTCTCGAAGCCAAAAAGCTCGGCATCCCCATCGTTGCAATAGTTGACACCAACTGCGACCCCGATGAGGTTGATTACGTAATCCCCGGCAACGACGATGCCATCCGTGCCGTTAAACTTATCGCAGGCGCAATGGCAGACGCCGTCATCGAAGGCAGACAGGGCGAGGCATCGGCACCCGCAGCAGAAGCGGCAGAAGAAGCACCCGCAGAAGAGACAGCAGAGGAGGAATAATACAATGGCATTTACCGCAAAAGACGTTCAGGCGCTCAGAGAAAAAACCAATGTCGGCATGATGGACTGCAAAAAGGCACTCACAGAAGCCGACGGCGATATGGATAAAGCAATAGAGATTCTTCGTGAGAAGGGCCTCGCATCGGCAGCCAAAAAGGCAAGCCGTGTAGCAGCAGAAGGCGTTGTTACCGCTTACAGCGATGCAAACGCATCCGCACTTGTAGAAGTCAACTGCGAAACCGACTTTGTCGGCAAGAACCCCGAATTCATCGCTCTTGCAAAGCAGATTGCAAAAACAGTAGTTGAGAAGAATCCCGCAGACCTTGACGCTCTTCTTGCAACAACAATCGCAGACGGCAGCGTTTCCGTCACCGACGCGGTTCAGGAGCTCTTCCTCAAAATCCGTGAGAACATGAAAGTCCGCCGCTTCGCAAGAATCGAAGGCACAGCGGTTTCCTACATCCACGCAGGCGGCTCCGTAGGCGTTCTCGTCGAGTTCGACACCGACGCAGACACAGCAAGCGCAGAGTTCAACGATATGGGCAAAAACATCGCCATGCAGGTAGCGGCTATGAGCCCCGAATACCTTGCAAAAGAAGACATTTCCGCAGAAGAACTCGAGAAGATGAAGAAGATTACCGCTGAGAGCGCTCTCAACAAGCCCGATTCACTTCCCAAGCCCATCCTTATGCAGGTCATCAACAAGGTTCTTGAAAGCAACCTCTGGGATGAAAAAGATGTTGCGGCTTACGAAGCGGAGAAGCAGAACAAATTCCTCTTCAACTTCCTTTCAAAAGAAGCAATCGCAGCTCTTGCGGCAACAGCAGTTGCAGGCAAAGAGGAATACACAGCCAACCCCATCTTCGGCAAGGTTGTTGAAGGCAGAATCTCAAAGCAGATTAAAGAAACCTGCCTGCTTGAGCAGGAATTTGTCCGCAGCGACATCTTTGAAGGCAGCGTAGGCGGCTATGTCGCAAAGGTTGCCAAAGATCTCGGCGCAAACATCGCAATCAAGGGCTTCACCCGTTTTGCAAAGGGCGAAGGCATTGAAAAGAAAGCCGACGACTTCGCAGCTGAAGTTGCAGGTATGATTAAATAATAATCAAATCAAAAAAATATCACCTCTGTCATCGGCAGAGGTGATTTTTTGTGTCATATTTCAACAAAATATTTTTCAAGCAGCTCGCACGGGTGGTAGGAGAGCTTCGATTTTCTCAGCCCCTCGTCGCCCGAGTCGTCCTCGCGGTTGACGAACTTTATGTCGCCGTCAACATATTTTTCCAAAAACAGATGTGTCAGCATTGGGTAGGCGCCGTCAAAACGGATGTCCGCCTTTTCAATGTGAACGGTCAGAATGTCGCCGACCTTTTCCGCGCAGGAGAATCCCGCGACCTCGCCGTTCACCCTTAAAATGCCGGTGAGCATTTTGTATCTGTCAAGGTTTTCGAGCACATCGCGCACCGTCTCCTTTTCGGCAGTCGCAAGAATGTCCTCTTTCTCCGCCATCCTGTTCTGCATAAGGTCAATACATTCCGCAACATCGGCGGACGTTATTTCCTTAAACGAAAAATCATCATAAAGGCGGCGGAACTTGTTTATGTGATTTCTCTGCGTCGCATACTTTTTGCCCTCAAGTTTAAGTATCTTTTCCGCCTCGTAAATGTAGTCGGACCACTGTTCCTCGGCATAATAAACACAGTCGGGGTAAAGGCGGCAAAAGTCGCCGAGCATATCCTTTGCCACCGAATAAAACTGCATTTTAATGCCTTCGGTTTTGCAGTATTCTTCAATCTCTTTGCAGATTCTGTCAAAGCTTCCCTTCAGCGGCGGAAGAAAAGCGGCTCCGCAGTCGTCGTCTGTCAGCATAAAAACAATGTCGTCACCTGTGTCCGCAATCCGCATATCGTAAAAATCGCGCCACATAAAGGTTATGCCGGCCGTAAAATCGCAGGAGTGCTGCCCGCACGCGTCAAAATATCTCCTTACATTTTCAAAATCTTCAAATCCGAGTTTTTTGAACTCAAGCATAAAAATCTCCGTTTCTTATTTCTGCATAATATTAAATAGGAATAATTGCCGATTGTCAACACCGCAAATTATTTTAGTTAATAATGACCGAAAAATGTTGAAACCGCGCACCGCTTTTGTTATTATAAATATATAAATGTTTTTATTTGTAAGGGAGATACCTTTATGAAACTGCCTTATGTTCTGAAACCGCATTTTTCAAGAAAAAGCACATTCTATCCGCTTGATTACGAAGGCGCACCCGAGGCGCTGAAAAACGAGCCCGTAAAGCCCGATTTTTCTTCATTCCCTCTGCCGCTGCCCTCAAAAAAGAGCGATTACACCTGCTCCGCCGTAACGGATGACGGAGCGGTCTGGGCAGGCGCGTCAAACGGCGTCACAAGGTGCCGCGTTGAAGAAGAGAAAAAGACAGACCGCGTTATGTTTTTCAGCTTTGAACGCGATCTTCCCGACAACAACGTCATTAATATCGCTCCCGACGGCAACTCCGTCTGGGTGCTTACCGAAACAGGCATAACGCACATTGAGCTTGTCACCCTCTCAGCCGAAGAAAAGGCTGACATCCTCCTTGAAGAAACGCTTGAGGCAGTCCAGCGCAGGAGTATGATAAGCCACAAATTCCTCGCAAAACGCGGCGACGTCTCGTCATATCTCGATTTCGGTCACTGCGACAACGACGGCGGCTTTACCGCTCTTTTTGCATCCGGCGAAATATTCCGCTACGCCGTTCTCAGAAGAGAAAAAGGCGCAAACGCACCCGAAACCCTTGAGGCAAAAGCCGTAGCCGCACGTGCTGTCGAGGCGGTGCTCCTTCTTATGTATATCCCGGGCAGGGGAGACGGCTTTGTCGCAAGAAGCTACTTAACCGTTGACGAGCCCGTTCCCGATGACGGTCTCTTCTTCAAAAAAAACGGCGGCAAAGCGACCGCACTTGAAACCACTTATACAAAAGAGAACGGCATTGCCGGTGTCGAAATTGACGCCTCCGCTCCCGTTCCCGACCGCCTTGCAAAGCTTTACCGCGACGAGGGTTATTCCGATGACGATATAATCTATAAGGCAGACACCAGCAGTGATGAAATCACCCTTGAATATATGATGCTCTGGCTCTACTCAAGACTTATGAGCGGTGAGGATGAAGAACTCGACGAACTTGTCAGGCAGAGCGCACGCAACATAATGAGCCATATTCTTGACAATGACCTGCGCCTCGTTGATTTTTCGGGCGAGAGCACAATGTGGGCAAAGTGGTATGAAGATTATTTCAACACCCCCGACGGCTGGGCGGATGCCTGCCTTAACTCCGCCGAGGTGCTTATGTATCTCAAAGCTACAATGGATATCACCGGCGAAGAGGGCAGATGGAAGACCGCTTATGACAACCTCATTGAGCGCGGCTACGCCGACCTCGGCCTGAAACATTTTGACCGCCACAATACCGCCAACTGCTTTACAAACGAAGATTTTGTTGAAAACATAATGTATGGCGACCACATGCTTGCCACCGCCTCCTTCTATGTTCTGTGCCGTCTTGAAAAGGATGAAAAACTCCTCGACATCTACCGCAGAGCGTTCTCCACCTGGAGGTTTTCAATCGCAAGGGAGTTCAGCCCCGCATACGATTTCCCCTTCCTTGCCGCCTGCCCGGAGGCAGAGCTCGACATGGAGCGCATCTGCCTCTGGTTCGACCGCACAAATATCAGCCGCCTTGCAAGCAGCGTGACTCTCACAGGCAGGCACGACATCCCCGTTAAAAAATACAGGGCGGGCTACCTTGAAGCCGGCACCGCTCTCCCGCCCGATGAAAGATTTGTCTCAAAATTCGACCGCAACCCGCTTGAATACAAAAATGAAGACAGCGGCGGCGCTCAGTGCGTAGAGGGCTGCACCTATTACACCCTTCCCTACTGGATGGGCAGATACTACGGCTTTATTAAGTGAGGTAACAATATGAATAAAGAAATACATCTCATCGGCAACGCTCATCTCGACCCCATCTGGCTCTGGCGCTGGCAGGAGGGCTGCGGCGAGGTTCTGCAGACCTTCCGTTCCGCCCTTGACCGGTTAAATGAATATGATGATTTTGTCTTCACCTGCTCCTCGGCAGCCCATTACAGATGGGTTGAGGAGATTGACCCCGGAATGTTCGACGAAATCCGCGAAATGGTTAAAGCGGGCAGAATAGTGCCCGTCAACGGCTGGTGGGTTCAGGCGGACTGCAATATGCCCTGCGCCGAAAGTTACGCAAGGCAGGCGCTTTACAGCCAGCTTTACTACTATGAAAAATTCGGCAGAATCTGCCGCACCGGCTACAACGTCGATTCCTTCGGTCACAGCAGAATGATACCCCAGCTTCTCAAAAAGGGCGGTATGGATTTTTATGTTATGATGCGCCCCGAAAAGCACGAGAACTCCGATGTTCCGACTCCGCTTTTCAACTGGCATTCTCCCGACGGCTCGAGCGTTCTTACCTATCACATCCCCAACGGATACGCAAGGCAGGGCGTTGAAAGCATTGACAGGGCAGTGGAGCAACTCGGCGAAATTGCGGATGAAAACAACTGCGATGTTATGCTTTTCTACGGCGTGGGCAACCACGGCGGCGGTCCCACAAAGGGCGATATAGAGCACCTTAAAGCTCTTAAAGAAAACGGCGCGAATATAAAATTCTCATCCCCCGATGATTATTTTAAAGAAATCTGCGCCTCGGGCGTTGACGCTCCCGTATGGGATGACGACCTTCAGCATCACGCAAGCGGCTGTTATTCCGCCACCTCGCTTATCAAAAAACTCAACCGCAAGGCGGAAGCGTGGCTTCAGAACGCCGAAAAATGGAACACCGTCGCCTGCAAAACAGCGAGTCAGCCGGCAAAAACCGAAGAGTTCAGAGAGGCGTGGCGCAAGGTCTGCTTCAACCAGTTCCACGACATTATGTGCGGCTGCTCAATTATGGAGGCGTATGATGACGTGCGCGACAGCGAGGGCTATGCAATGACCGTCGCCGCACAGGCGGAAAACAACGCCCTTCTCCGTCTTACACTGGATATGAATACCTGGATTGACGGCGTGTCAGATTCAAAAACTCTCAACGCGCGCCACCACTGCCGCAATCTCGATTACCCCAGACCCGTTGCCGTCTTCAACCCCAACTCGTTTGAGATTACCGTTCCCGTTCGCACCTATCACCCCTCCTCAAAGGTGGAGAACAGCAGGCACGAGCCCGTTCTTTTCCAGAATGTCCGCTCATCCCGCTCAAACGATTCCCACCTTGACACCGTCTTTCTCGCAAAAGTGCCCGCCCTCGGCTATGCAGTCTACTGGCTGTGGTGGAGCAAGGAGGAGAGGGGCTTTTATGAGCCGGATATCCGGAGCGGCGTCAGCGCCTGCGACGGCAAAGAGATTACAATAGAAAACGAGTATATCACCGTTAAATTCAGCAAGGCAAACGGAGCCGTCACCTCGATTGTCACAAAGCAGGACGGCACCGAATTCTGCTCTGACGGCAATTTCTGCCTGCCCACAGTTTTTGACAACACAAAGCCCGACACCTGGGCGCACAATATCTTTAAATTCGACGAGGTCGTTGACACGATGAAACTGCAATCAATCGAGCTTGTCGAAAGCGGAAAACTGCGCAGCGTTGTCAGAACAAAACATACCTTCGGCAAATCCGTCCTGACGCAGGATTACATTCTTTCATCCGGTATGAAAGCTTTGCGAGTCAAAGCAAAGGCAATGTGGCAGGAGCCCCTGACAATTCTGAAAATTCCGTTCCCGCTCAAGGGTGAAAACGGCATTTCAACCTATGAAGTGCCCGGCGGATTCATAAGACGACCCTGCAACGGCGAGGAGGAGCCCGCGCTGAGATGGGGCGATATTTCCTCCTCCTGCGAAGGCACCCGCCGCGGCATAACCGTGCTGAGCGACTCAAAATACAGTTATTCCTGCCCGGAGAACGAGCTGTGCCTGACTGTCATACGCAACTCCATTTTCGCCGACCATTATTCCGACAGACCGGCTGCCGATTTCAACTACTGTGACGAGGGCATCCGGCGCTTCGAATATGCCGTTATGCCGCACAGTGAAGACGTCGATATAACGCAGGCAACACGGACGGCGGAGATGTTCTTAAACCGCCCCGTTGCCGTTCCCGCTGGCTATCACAAAGGCAGTCTCCCGCCTGAAAAAAGCTATCTTACCGTCGATGCCGAGAACGTTGTTGTCGATGCCGTCAAATTCTGTGAGGACGGCTCGGGCGACGCCGTCATCCGCTGCCGCGAGGTTGCGGGCAGGGCGGTCAACGCAATGATTAAGTGCGATATGCTCGACGCCGCTTTTTACAGCGATTTTTACCCCACCGAAATCAAAACCTTCCGTATAGATAAGGACGGTTATGTAACCGAAACAAACTTCCTTGAAGGAATTGTATAATTATTGCATTTTATTTAAAATATACTATAAAACTACTTGAAATTATAAATATGCTGTGCTATAATATCGAACAGTAAAAATCTTTAAGCGGATCCCGTGAGGTCGGCAAGATTAAACTTGAAGTGTAAGCTCTGAGTCTGCCTTGCCGTATCCTGCGGCAAGGCGTTTTTTATCGGAGGCATAGCGATGAACGGCACTGTAAACAATAAGTTCGACTGCGCAGGGGCGCTTCTTTCCTCGCCCGTTGCCGCTTTGCTTTCATCCGATATTATTGCCGGCATCAATTCCGGCAGATATGTTGTTTTTCCCGGCTTTTGCGATGTGCATGTGCATTTTCGCGAGCCGGGTTTTTCTTATAAAGAGACAATAAAGTCCGGCTCTCTCGCGGCAAAGGCGGGCGGGTATTCAACCGTTTTCACAATGCCCAATCTCAGCCCCGTTCCCGACAGTATGCCAAACATCAGAGCCCAGCTTGAAATAATTGAGAAAGATGCCGCAATAACCGTTCTGCCCTACGCCGCAATCACCGTGGGTGAAAAGGGCGAAGAGCTCTCCGAAATGCAGGCACTCGCACCTTACGCGGTTGCCTTTTCGGATGACGGCAGAGGCGTGCAGAGTGAAGATATGATGCGCTCCGCCATGCTCGAAGCAAAAAAGCTCGGCAAAATAATTGTCGCCCACTGTGAAGAGAATTCCCTTCTTAACGGCGGATATATTCACGACGGCATTTATGCAAAGCAGCACAATCACAAAGGAATCTGCAGCAAAAGCGAATGGCTCCCCATTGAGCGTGACATAAAACTCAGCGAAGAAACGGGCTGCCCCTACCACGTCTGCCACATCTCCGCAAAAGAGAGCGTTGAACTCATAAGGCAGGCAAAGAAGAGGGGAGTCAACATCACCTGCGAAACAGCCCCTCATTACCTGACGCTTGATGAAAACAATCTGCAGGAAGACGGCAGGTTCAAAATGAATCCGCCCCTGCGAAGCAGAGAAGACAGAGAGGCGTTAATCGAAGGTCTGCTCGATGGCACAATCGATATGATAGCCACCGACCACGCCCCGCACAGCAAAGAAGAAAAATCAAAGGGCCTCGCAGGCAGCGCCTTCGGCATAACGGGCATAGAAATTGCCTTCCCCGTGCTTTACACAAAACTCGTAAAAACTGGAATTGTTCCGCTTGAGAAGATTATCGAATGCTTAACAGTCAACCCGCTAAACCGTTTTTCGGTCAGTAGTGAAAATGAATATTGCATCTGGGATTTAAACCAAAGCTTTAAAGTCAATCCCGATGAGTTCATATCAAAAGGCAAATCAACACCCTTCGAGGGCGAAACCCTCTTCGGCAGATGTATTTTCAACACCGCAACCCGCTGAATACCTGAAACTTAATTTCCAATACCTAATACCTATATGGAGGCAGTTATGGCAAAAAGAACAGACATCAAAAAAGTGCTTATCATCGGCTCGGGTCCCATCGTAATCGGTCAGGCGGCTGAGTTTGACTACGCCGGCACACAGGCGTGCCTTGCCCTGCGTGAGGAGGGCTACAAGGTCATACTCGCAAACTCCAACCCCGCTACAATTATGACCGACACCACCATTGCGGATAAAGTCTATATGGAGCCCCTGACCGTTGAGTATATCGCCAAAATACTCAGGCACGAGCGCCCCGACGCAATAGTGCCCGGCATAGGCGGTCAGACCGGTCTCAACATAGCGGTCGAACTTGAAAAGAAAGGCATACTCAAGGAGTGCGGAGTTGAGCTTCTCGGCACGCCCAGCCGTTCAATCGAACGCGCCGAAGACAGAGAGCTTTTCAAAGAGATGTGCGAGAGCATCGGCGAGCCCGTAATTCCCTCCGAAATCACCTATTCGCTTGACGAGGCAAAAGAGGCGGCAAAAAGAATCGGTTACCCCGTAGTTCTGCGCCCCGCCTTCACTCTCGGCGGCACGGGCGGCGGCTTTGCCGACAATGAGGAGGAACTCATTGAAGTCGGCGTCAACGCCTTCAGACTTTCACCCGTTCATCAGGTGCTTATCGAAAAGAGCGTCAAGGGCTACAAAGAAATTGAGTTTGAGGTTATGCGCGACTCCAACGACCACGCCATAACAATCTGCGGTATGGAAAATGTTGACCCCGTCGGCGTTCACACAGGAGACTCCATCGTTGTCGCACCCATCCTCTCGCTCAACGACCACGACCTCAAAATGCTCAACGACAGCGCAATCAAGATAATAAAAGAGCTCGGCGTTGAAGGCGGCTGCAACGTTCAGTTTGCTCTCAATCCCAATTCAAGCGAGTATTTCCTCATCGAAGTCAACCCCAGAGTTTCCCGCTCCTCTGCCCTCGCTTCCAAGGCGAGCGGCTACCCGATTGCAAGGGTAACGGCAAAAATCGCTCTCGGTATGGCTCTTGAGGATATCCCCGTAGCAGGCGGCACGGCGGCAATCGAGCCCACCCTCGATTACATAGTCGCAAAATTCCCGCGCTTCCCGTTTGACAAATTCGCAACCGCGCCCAACATCCTCGGCACGCAGATGAAGGCGACCGGCGAGGTTATGGGCATCGGCTCAAGTCTTGAGGAGTGTATGCTCAAATCCGTGCGCTCGCTCGAAACGGGCGTCTGCCACTTCTACCTTCAAAAATTCGATTCCTACACAGACAGCGAACTGTTTGAGTATATTTCAAAATTCAGGGATGACAACATCTACGCCATCACCGAACTCATCCGCAGGGGCGCAACAATTGAGAAATTGCACGAGGTTACAATGATAACCGAAATGTTCCTCGAGTGCATCAAGCGCATTGTGGATATGGAATACACCCTCAAAGACAAGCCCGGCAACGAGATGGTTCTGCGTGCCGCAAAGGTAATGGGCTTCTCCGACAAATATATTGCAAAGCTCTGGGGCAAAAAAGAAATCGAAATCTACGAAACCCGCAAGGCGCTCGGTATCGTCCCCATCTTCCGTATGGTTGACACCCTCCACACGGGCAAATATATTGCCTATCTCTACTCGTCATATTCGGGCGAGAACGCCTCCCGCCTTACCGATAAAAAGAAAATTGTCGTTCTCGGCGCAGGTCCCATCAGAATCGGTCAGGGCGTTGAATTTGACTATTCCACCGTTCACGCCGTGCAGACTATCAAACGCGCCGGCTATGAGGCAATAATCATAAACAACAACCCCGAAACCGTCTCAACCGACTACACAACAGCCGACAAGCTCTACTTCGAGCCCCTCACTCCCGAGGATGTTATGGCTATCATCGATTTTGAACAGCCCGAGGGCGTAATTGCATCCCTCGGCGGTCAGACTGCCATCAACCTCGCCGAACCTCTTATGAAGAGGGGAGTGAAGATTATCGGAACGGACTGCGACGCAATAGAACGCGCTGAGAACAGAGATTCCTTCGAACATCTCCTTCTCGACCTCAACATCCCCCAGCCGAAGGGTTGCGCGGTTACCAATATTGAAGACGGTGTCTCCGCCGCCAAAGAAATCGGCTACCCCGTTCTTGTGCGCCCCTCATTCGTTCTCGGCGGCAGAGCAATGCAGGTCGTTGCAAATGAAGAACAGCTGCGTCAGTATCTTAAAAACGCAGTTGCAATAGATGAAGACAAGCCCGTTCTTGTTGACAAATACATCAAAGGCAAAGAAGTCGAGGTTGACGCAATATGCGACGGCAGAAACGTCTTCGTGCCCGGCATTATGGAGCTCGTTGAGCGCACCGGCGTTCACTCGGGCGACTCAATCAGCGTCTATCCCGCATTCAGCATCTCCGACAAGGTCAAGGGCACAATCCTTCAGTATGCCAAAAAACTCGGTCTCGGCATCGGCATAATAGGCCTTTTCAATATCCAGTTCATCGTTGACCCGGACGAGAATGTGTTTATCATCGAGGTCAACCCCCGCTCCTCAAGAACGGTTCCCTTCCTCTCAAAATCAACAGGGTATTCGCTTGCCGACATCGCAACAGATGTTATCCTCGGCAAGTCGCTTCGCGAGCAGGGAATTTTCGACATCTACCCCGATGAGAAAAACCGCTGCTACGTCAAGGTTCCCGTTTTCTCCTTCAACAAAATCAAAGGTCTCGACGCCTACCTTTCACCCGAAATGAAGTCAACGGGCGAGGCAATCGGTTATGATGACAAGCTCAACCGCGCCCTCTACAAAGCCCTGCAGGCGTCCGGTATTCACCTTGCCTCCAGCGGCGTGGTCTTTGCGGCAATAGCAAATGAAGATAAAGAAGAAGCTCTTCCGCTCATCCGCAGATTCTACAAGCTCGGCTTCAATATCCAGGCAACCGAAGGCACCGCCGAATATCTCAAAGAGAACGGCATACGCACCCACGTGCTTGAAAAGATAAGCGACGGCAGCGATGAGATTCCCGACGCTCTCAGAAACGGCAACATCGCCTATGTCATCAACACAAAAGCAATAGAATCCTCCGACCCCAACTCCGACGGCTTCAAAATCAGATGCCTCGCGGCGGAGAACAACGTTGCCATGTTTACCTCCCTCGACACGGTGCGCGTTCTGCTCGACGTGCTTGAGGAAATCACAATTTCCATTTCAACAATAGATTCCTGAAACACTATGAAACAAACTTCTTTTAAAGTTCTCTCAAACGAGAAAATCGCTCAGAATGTATATAAGATGGTTCTCACCGGCGACACGTCGGCAATCACCTCGCCCGGTCAGTTCGTCAATCTGCTTGTCGACTCCTGTTTTCTGAGAAGACCGATTTCGGTCTGCGATGTAAACGACAGCGAGCTTACCCTGGTCTATAAGGTTGTCGGAGCGGGCACAAAGCTTATGAGCAAGGCATCCGCCGGCGATGAATTTGACACGCTCACCGGTCTCGGCAACGGCTATGACTTGACAAAAAGCGGCAAAACTCCTCTTCTCTTAGGCGGAGGAGTCGGCGTGCCACCTCTTTATATGCTTGCAAAAAAACTGATTAACGAAGGCAAAAAAGTCAGCGTTGTTCTCGGTTTCAACACCAAGAGTGAAGTCTTTTATGAGGATGAATTCAGGGCACTCGGTTCCGATGTAACCGTCGCAACCGCAGACGGCTCATACGGCGTGAAGGGTTTTGTCACCGACGCTCTGCCCGATGATTATTCATATTTTTACACCTGCGGTCCCGAACCTATGCTCAGAGCAGTTTTCAGAACAACGTCAACATCCGGTCAGTTCAGCTTTGAAGAGCGCATGGGCTGCGGCTTCGGAGCTTGTATGGGCTGCTCGTGCAAAACCGTCACGGGTTACAAACGAATATGCAAAGAGGGTCCCGTGCTCGAAAAGGAGGAAATACTATGGGAAGACTGAGTGTTGACCTGTGCGGAATAACCCTCGACAATCCCGTTATTCCCGCCTCGGGCACCTTCGGCTTCGGCTATGAATTTGCAGAGATTTATGACATAAACGTTCTCGGCACCTTTTCGTTCAAGGGCACAACAAAAGAGCTCCGTTTCGGCAATCCCACCCCGAGAATAGCCGAATGCACGTCTGGCATGATTAACGCCGTCGGCTTGCAGAATCCCGGAATCGACAAGGTTATAAGCGAAGAGCTTCCGAAGCTTAAAAAGTGCTTTGACAAGCCCGTTATGGCAAATATCGGCGGCTTCTCCGTTGAAGAATATAAAGAGAATGTCGCAAAAATCAGCGAGGAAGAGCAGGTCGGCTGGATTGAACTCAACATAAGCTGCCCCAATGTTCACAGCGGCGGCGTCAATTTCGGCACGGATGCAAAGTCCGCCGCCGAGGTCGTGCGCGCTGTTAAACCCGTTGCAAAAAAACCGCTTATTGTCAAGCTCACCCCCAACGTCACCGACATTGTCTCAATAGCAAAAGCGTGCGAGGCGGAGGGTGCCGACGGCATAAGCTTAATCAACACCCTGCTCGGTATGCGCATAGATTTAAAAACAAAAAAACCGGTCATAAAAAATGTTATGGGCGGCTTCTCGGGTCCCGCCATCTTCCCCGTTGCCCTGCGTATGGTTTACCAGGTCGCAAACGCCGTGAAGATTCCCGTCGTCGGTATGGGCGGCGTCTCAAAGGCTCAGGATGTTATTGAAATGATGCTCGCCGGTGCGGCGGCAGTCGAGGTCGGCACGGCAAACCTTGTCAATCCCCGCGCCTGCCTCAATATAATAAACGACCTGCCGCTCGTCATGGACGAATACAAAATAGAAAAACTGTCAGATATTACGGGAGGTGCCTTCAATGGGTAAGGATGTAATTATTGCCTGCGATTTTTCAGGCGCAGAGCAGACTTTTGAATTTCTCGACAAATTCACGGGCAGAAAGCCCTTTGTAAAAATCGGTATGGAGCTCTTCTATGCGGAGGGTCCCTCAATCGTGCGTGAAATTAAAAAAAGAGGGCACAAAATTTTTCTCGATTTAAAACTCCACGACATTCCCAACACTGTCAAAAAGGCAATGGCTGTGCTCTCCGGTCTCGATGTAGATATCTGCAACCTGCACGCATCGGGCACCTGCGCAATGATGCAGGCGGCACTCGAAGGTCTGACACGCCCCGACGGCACAAGACCTCTTCTCATAGCCGTCACACAGCTCACCTCAACCGATTCAGACGCGCTTAAAAATGATTTGCTTATAGACGAGCCGATGGATAAGGTAGTTATGCATTACGCCCTCAACGCCAAAAACTCCGGGCTTGACGGCGTAGTCTGCTCGCCCCTTGAGGCGGCTAAGGTGCACGAAACCTGCGGAGCGGATTTCCTTACCGTAACACCCGGCGTCCGTTTTGCCGACGGTGACATCGGCGACCAGAAGCGCGTTATGACTCCCGCGCAGGCAAAAGAAATCGGCTCGGATTATATAGTCGTCGGCAGACCGATTACCGCAGCGGACGACCCCGTAGCCGTTTATGAAAGATGTATAGCCGAATTTGTCGGATAAAAGGAGAACAGATATGCAGATAAAAGAACTGATTGCAAAAGATTTACTCTCAATTAAAGCGGTATTCTTCCGCCCCGAAGAGCCCTTCACCTGGGCAAGCGGAATCAAAAGCCCCGTCTATTGCGACAACCGCCTGACTCTTACGGCACCACAGGTGCGCACCGATGTTGAAAATGCCCTTGCCGAAACAATCAGGGCGGAGTATCCCGAAACCGAGGTGCTTATGGGCACGTCAACCGCAGGCATAGCGCACGCCGCAATAACCGCCCACATCCTCAATATGCCCATGGGCTATGTCCGCTCGGGCGCAAAGGATCACGGCAGGCAGAACCAGATTGAAGGCAGACTCGAAAAAGGTCAGAAGGTTGTTGTGGTTGAAGATTTAATCTCAACCGGCGGCAGTGTAATAGAAGTAGTCAACGTTTTGCGCGAAGCGGGCGCACAGGTGCTCGGAATCGTCAGCATTTTCACCTACGGCATGCAAAAAGGCATCGACCGCCTTGCCGCGGCAGAGGTCAGGAACATCTCGCTGACCGATTTCGATACGGTAGCGCAGGTGGCGGCGCAAACGGGCTACATCAAACCCGATGATGTCGCAAAACTCATTAAATTCAGAAACAATCCTTCCGATGAAAGCTGGATAACATTATGAGAAGTTTAATCGATATAAGGGATCTGTCAACGGCGGAGATTGACGAACTGGTCAGAACCGCCTGCGATATTATAGACAATCCCGGAAAATACAGCGAGAAATGCCACGGCAAAAAACTCGCCACCCTCTTTTTTGAGCCGTCAACCAGAACCAGACTGAGCTTTGAGGCGGCAATGTATGAGCTCGGCGGCAACGTTCTCTCTGTTTCAAGCGGCTCCTCGTCATCTGCTGCAAAGGGCGAGAGCATAGCCGACACGGCAAAAACCGTCTCCTGCTATGCCGACATTATCGCAATGCGCCACCCCAAAGAGGGCGCACCCTATGTTGCCGCGGCAAATGCGTCAATTCCCGTTATCAATGCGGGCGACGGCGGTCACAACCACCCCACGCAGACCCTCGCCGACCTGCTTACAATCTACCGCGAAAAAGGCGGGTTTGACAATCTTACAATAGGTCTTTGCGGCGACCTTAAATTCGGCAGAACCGTTCATTCGCTCATAGCCGCAATGTCACGCTACGCAGGCATAAAATTCGTTCTCATCTCTCCACTCGAACTCAAGGTGCCGAGCTATGTCAAAAAGGATGTTATAAAAAAGAACGGCATCCCTTATACGCAGACTACCGACCTCGTCTCGGTAATGCCCGAGCTTGACATACTCTATATGACAAGAGTCCAGCGCGAAAGATTCTTCAATGAAGAGGATTATCTGCGTCTTAAAGACAGCTACATCCTCGACACCAGAAAGCTTGAAACGGCAAAGCCCGACCTTTGCATAATGCATCCGCTGCCCAGAGTGAACGAGATAAGCGTGGCGGTTGACAATGACCCCAGGGCCTGCTATTTCAAACAGGTGCTCAACGGCAAATATATGCGTATGGCACTCATACTCAAACTTCTTGAGGAGGCGAAGAAATGAACGTTGATTCAATTCAGAACGGAATAGTCATTGACCACATTTCAGCCGGCAACTCAATGAAGCTTTATGAGCTGCTCGACCTTGACAGATTAGACTGCTGCGTGGCGTTGATCAAAAATGTCACCAGCCGCAAAATGGGTAAAAAAGATATAATCAAAATTGATGCCGACATTCCCGTAAACCTCGACGCCATCGGCTATGTTGACCCCGAGGCAACCGTCAATGTGATTAAAGACGGCAAGCTGGTTGAAAAAAAGGTTATAGGCACTCCGCAGACACTCACAAACGTTCTCAGATGCAAAAACCCCAGATGCATAACCTCCTGCGAGCAGGAACTCGACCACATCTTCCGCCTCTCCGACGACGGCTCAAAAATCTATCGCTGCATCTACTGCGAAACAAAAGCAAAATAAACAAAAAAATTAAAACCCTTCGGCTCAGAAAACCGAAGGGCTTTTGCTTGCTTTTATTTAATTCTGAAATCAACACCGAGTTCTTTAAGCCGGTCAAAGAACTGCGGCACCGAGTCGTTTACAATCTCCGCTCCTTCAATCGAGCCGCCCGTAATTGTCAGCAGAACCGAGAGTGCCATAACCGCTCTGTGGTCGCCGTTGCTCTGCAGGGGAACCGAAGAGGGCTTTATAAGCGAGCGGTTTATAATCGCCGTCTCTTCGCCGAGCGCAAGAAAAACATTGAGCTTTGAAAGCTCCTTGGCAAGCTTTTCAAGGCAGAGCTTTTCTTTGGGCTTGTAGCGTGAGAGTCCTCTGAAAATCGCGCCTCTGTTGAGCGCCGCGTAAACAAACAAGGCAGGGGCAAGGTCCGGGTGTTCCGTCAGGTCTATTTCGGGGCTTTCATCCTCACGAAGCTGCCTGAACAAATCAGGGTAGATTTTGTCCGCCTGAACGCTGTCCTCAAGCAGACCTTCAATCTCAACCTCTCCGCCGGCAGTGTTCAATGTGTCGTAATACGCTGCAGCCGACCAGTCGCCTTCAATTTCCACGTCAAGGGCTGTGAACTTTTTGCCGCGTATGTCAATCATCGAAAGTCCGCCCCACTCAACGTCAACACCGTGCTTTGCCAGCACCTTGATTGTGTTGTCAATGTAGTTTTTGCCGTCAATCGGGGGAGCTATAAATATTCTGCTCCTGCCGTTCTGCGATGCAAGCGAATAGATAAGACCGCTGATGAAATGGCTCGATTCCGTTCCAAGTATGCTGTAATCACCGGGCTTTAACTGGCCGTGAACGGAGATTTTCGAGGATGATTTTTTGAACTTGATTTTCTGCGCCTCACACACTTTGCGGCAGGCGTCGTGCGGCTTTTCAAATAATTTTTCGTCGCCTTCAAAAACCGCTTTTTTTCCTGATGCCATGGCAATCGGGAGCATAAAGCCGAGCGTGCTGCCCGTGCTTTTGCAGTCAAAAGTTATCGGTTTTTTGCGCTGTGAAGCATCAACACCCCTGATTCTTATTGTGTCGCCCTCAATGCTGCATACTGCGCCCAGTTCTTTAAGACACCCTATTGTCGTCATTATGTCGGGCGAAAAAGCAACATTGCGTATTATACTCTCTTCCTCGCAAAGCCCTGCATAAAGAATAAGACGGTGCGCAATACTTCGTGAAGAGGGGGCTTTGATTTTTCCTTTTGCCGCTGACTGTTTAAATACCGCTGTCATTTTAATTCCTCCTTC
This sequence comes from Clostridiaceae bacterium, assembly GCA_016288315.1. Taxonomy (GTDB): domain Bacteria; phylum Bacillota; class Clostridia; order Oscillospirales; family Acutalibacteraceae; genus CAG-177. The sequence goes on from JAEEYU010000072.1 coordinate 60,927, forward strand.
TCACGATTCTGTTTTCAATTTTATATTATCATTAATTTTTACAAATATCAAGAATTACGGCTCAAATAAATAATTTGTTTACAATTAACAAATTAAATGATAAAAAACTCTGCCAAATTGATTAAAATAAATAAAAAACTATTGACTAAGTGCTTAATGAAATTTTATAATAAAAGTGTTGGAGATTAATAAAATTTGCATTACGGGGGAGTAAAAAGTGGCAATTTCCTATGTCTGCACGGGAATCGGTATGGTTCTTCTCTGCGTTTTTCTTAAATTCAGAGTCGGCAAAGGCGCATCCGCCCTTGTTACGGTTATCAAGTCAACCGTCTCAATAATGTTTATGTTTACGGCGTTCAATGCTCTTTATTACGGTGTCAACAAAACCGCCGTTGCCGTCTGCGCAGGCCTGATGTTCGGTATGCTCGGCGACATCTTCCTCGACCAGAAATACGCACATCCCGACAGCGCAAAGGTTTATACCTACGCCGGCTTCCTCGTTTTCGCCGCCGGTCACGTTTTTTACGATGCCTTTTTAATCAGAAACTTCTATACGCCCGGCAGGATTCTTTATATCATAATCCCTCTGATTGTCGCAGTTGTTGTAGCCGGTCTCAATATTGCAGGCGAGGACCTGATGAAGCTTAAATTCGGCGAATACAAGCTTATTACGGCAGTTTACGGCGCTTTTCTTTTTTCGTTTGTTGCGCTGTCGTTTTCACTGTCGCTTCTCAACGGCTTTAAGAATATCTGCTGTGTTATGCTTTTTGCAGCGAGCATTTTCTTTGCCGTCTCCGATTTTATTCTCAGCGGCACCTATTTCGGCGAGGGCAAATCCCGCCCGGTTGACATCATCATAAACCACGCAACCTATTATATCGCACAGTTCCTCGTCGCCCTGAGTCTCTGCTTTCTGAAATAAAATAATTCGAACCTGTTCTTGTGTCATTCTGAGCCGCAGGCGAAGAATCTCAGACCGCAAGGCGACGAATATTATTAACAGAAAACAAAACACCCCTGCGGATTATCAAATCCGCAGGGGTTTATAATGCATAAATAACTTACTGTTTTGCGCCCTCGTCAAACTTTTCAAGCACTTTTACGCTGACGGCGAAGCAGTCTGCGAGACCTTCAAGGTTCATATTGTCGTATGAGTCCTTTCTGGTGTGGTAGTAGCTCTCAAGCTTGTGGTTAAGGCCTGTGATACCCGTTGAACGCATACCCGCCTGTGAAAATGCTGCGTTGTCCGTAGCGCCGCCGAGAGGGGGAACCATGCCCTTCTTGCAGGTAACGCCGAGTTCTTCGGCACACTCCATAAAGAGGTCTGAAACGTCTTTGTCTGCTTTTACGGTTGCGTTGAGGTCGCGGTAGTTTACAAGCAGATACTTCGGGTCGTGAATTGTGTCGTATGAATAAATGAAGGTGGGAACATCGTCAAACTCGTGGGGATGCGCCTCGCACCATGCCTTTGCGCCGCGAAGACCGGCTTCTTCGGAACCTGTAAGAATAACGCCGATTTCGGTGTTCTCAAACTGAATGTCCTCGTCCTGAAGCGCCTTGAGAATCGCAATGCCCATATAGCATCCGGTGAGGTTGTCGTTTGCGCCGTCAACAACTCTCTTGTAGTTTACCATAAAGTAAAGACCGACAAGGAACGGTGTGAAGAAAAGTCCCCACAGACCTGCGTGGAAGATTGTTGAAAGATCCTGACCGCCGAGCTTCTGAATAACAGCTATTACGGAAATAACAATGTAGAAAACAGCGCCGAGAGCGCAGGAGATTGCGTGACCTTCAAAACCGACGCCGCCGAGAGCGTAGTTTACGGGCCATTCCCATGCAGCATCGGGGTGACCGTTGAAGATAATTCTTCTCTTTACTTCGCCCGTGGGCTTCTTGTAAGCGGTAACGTTGTGACCGGTCTCTTCGGGGAAGAGGAAGTCAACCGTCTTCTTGTAGATACCGAACTGAAGCAGAGCGAGTGCAAGACCGAAAACAATAAGAACAATACCGATTATCGGAAGAACAACCGCAAGCTTTCCGCCTACGCCAACGCCGATAAGGAAGAGCGCTATTGCGGCAAGAACGCAGGAGATAGTAATGTAAATCCAGCCATAGAAGGATTTGGGATTTTCTTTGAAAGATTCAACCTGAACTCTGTCGCAGCCGAGTCTTTTCATAACATCGCCCATATAGACGCATGCCTGTTCCTCGCCCTTTGAGCCGGGATTTCTCTTTTCAAATTTTGTGCATATATACCGGATTTCCTGATACATATACTTTGCGTAGCCGGATTTCTTTTCAATGATTTTTGACAGATCCATTTTGGTTCCTCCATTAAGAAATTTATGCCATAATCACCCGCAAAACGGGTAAAAAATTGCCTTGAGCGGTTTTACATAACAGCCGGCATCATTGACACCGAGAGAGCGAGCAGAATCTGGGCGGGGTAGTAGGTGCCGAGCTCCGCCGCAACAAATTTGTTCTTCGACTTGACGGGCAGAAAATACAGGAAGCCGAGAATTGTGTCGCTGACAATAAAGAACACACTGCCGATTGATGTCAGAATAAAAGCGTTGCAGCCCGTGCGGTAAAGGGCAATAAACGACATAATGCATTTTGCAAACAGAATCGAATAATATGCCGCAAGCAGTATGAACATCTTTTTATCTACATTGAATTTTAAAATCTTTATAAGCACGGTAGCCGCCGCAAAAATGACAACTCCGATAACAAACGGAAAAACCGAGAATCCCGCAACTTTGATAAATGCGGCAATAAAGAATATGTGACCCGCCAGAAACGAGCCCGTTCCCATTCCCATAAGTCTTGAACGGAATTTCGGCGCAATTTCTTTGAGACCGAGCAGAATGTCGCCGCCCTGACCGAACATCAGACCGAATACCGCAATAAGAAAATAATACGGGTCCGAAAGGCTGTTGGCGCAAAAGCCCGCTATCGCTATTGACATAAAGCCGAAGCTTGACAGGAATTTGCAGAGCATTCCGTTGAACGACTGACCTTTTGTGCGAAAATAAATTGTGGCAACGGCGCTTGCCGCGGTAAGCAGGCACAAGACAATAATAAGAACCGTCATAATTACCACTCCATAAACAATATGTCAACATTATACAACTTATTATTCAAAATTAAAAGATATTTTATAAAAAAACTTTAAAAATATAGCGCTTATTTGCAATAATATACATATTGATATATAATGTTCACGAAAGGGTGATTGCTTTGACCGATTCAGCTTTGAGAGCGCTTAAAAACGCTTATGCCGTCCTTAAATACGCAACTCCGCTTGAAAACACGGATTGCGGCACAATCTGCGGCGCCGCCTGCTGCTCCGGCAATAAAAATGACTGTATGTTCCTGCTGCCCGGTGAAGACGAACTTGTAAAGCGAAACGGCTTTACAGTGTGCGAAACACAGGGCAATTCCGGTTACCCGGCAGTGTTGTGCAACGGCAAATGCAACAGGAACGCAAGACCTCTTGCGTGCCGGTTCTTCCCTCTTTTCCCCGCCGTAACGGAGGAAAACGGCAGAATAAGAGTTAAAGCCATTGTTGACCCGAGAGCGTCTGTCTGCCCGCTCACCCTTGAAAATGTTGAGATTCCGCGCTCATTTAAAAGAGCGGTGCGCAAAGCGGGGCTTTATCTGACGCGCGACAGTGAAATCTGCGCATATCTCAAAAAAATGACCGCAGAGCTCCTCGAAATCTCTGAACTCAGGAGCAGACTCTGCGGACAAAAATATTAATCATTTGTAAAGCCGTTATGCTTTACAATCGAAAGGAATCATATTTTGAAATACAACTGCGTTATTTGGGACTGGAACGGCACCCTGCTCGACGATGTCAGCGCATCGCTGCGCAGCGTCAACGATATGCTTGAAAAAAGGGGTATGCCCCCGATTGACATTGACCGTTACCGCGAGTGCATAGGCGTTCCCATCAGACACTTTTACGAACAGGTCTTTGAAATTGAAAAAGAAGACTATACTCTTTTACTTAAAGAATACAACGAGGGCTATGAATACTATGTCAACCTCGACTGCGGAATTGCCGACGGAGCCGTCGAACTCCTCGAACGCATAAAACAGGAGGGCGCAAAACAGATTATCGTCTCCTCCTGCGAGAAGAACCAGCTTGCCGCGGCGGTTGAAAAATCGGGCACAGCAGAATATTTTGATGCCGTTCTCGGCGCCGACGATTTTTTTGCAAACTCAAAAATCGACAGGGCGGAGAGCTACCTGAAAAATAACCTGCCCGAAAACGCAAAGCTCATAGCAGTCGGCGACCTTCTTCACGATTATCAGCTCGCTCAGGCGCTCGGCGCAGACTGTGTATTAGTGAAAAGCGGCCATGAAGACACACGGCGGCTTCTTGCCTCCGGCGCCTTCACAGCCGAAAATGTTGCAGATGTGAAAAGATTTCTTTTCGATTAATTAATCTTTATTGTAATGTCGCCCTTCGGGAAGGTGCAGCAGGGGTGAATGTAATTGAACTGAGCGTCCGCAAGTCTGCGGTAATCGGAAGCATCGTCAATATATACTTCACCGCAAACAAGCTTGCTCCTGCAGAATCCGCACTCGCCGCTTCTGCAGCGCACGGGAACGGCTATGCCCGCTTTTTCAAGTGCGGTGAGAACCGTTTCGTTGCATCTGCCTTCAATTTCGCGTTTTTCTCCCTTGTCAATAACCGTAACCTTGCAGGTCTCATCCGTGAGCCCTGCATTTTTTGCGGTCATTTTTGAAACGCCCTGCATTTCAAAGCGGATGAATTTACGTCTGATACCGAGTGTTTCAACCTCTTTTGCCAGGAAGTTATACATCGCCTCGGGGCCGCAGGCAAAAACGCTGTAATCAGCGCTTGCGGGCGCATATTTTTTAATTAAATCCGCGCCTATAAAGCCGTGCTCATAGCCCTTCTGTTTGCTTTCGCTCAGAACATAAACAACCTTGAAGCTGCCGTTTGACAGGGCAATTCTGTCAAGCTCATCTTTAAAGGCGAGGTCCTTCTCCGTTCTTGCGCCGTAGAGAAGAATGAGGTTGAGGTTTTCCGTTCTCTCGTCAATCGCCTTGGCAAGTGAGAGAAAAGGCGTAATACCGCTTCCGCCCGCTATTCCGATTACGGTCTTGGCGTCTCTGAGCGGCTCGTAAACAAAGGTGCCCTCAGGCGCATAAGCAGTGACCATTGCGCCTTCCTTCCAGTTGTCGAGAATGTATCCCGAAACAAAGCCGTCGGCAACTCTTTTAACCGCTATTTTATAAATGCCGTTTACTGCATCCTTCGGTGAGGATGCTATCGAATAAGCTCTCGTGCAAAGCGAATTGCCGATTTTAATCTGAAAAGCCAGATACTGACCGGCTCTGAAATAAGCCGCTTTTCCGTTCTCTGCTTTTAATGTGTAGCATTTGAAATCATCCACAAGCTCTTCGATTTTTTCAACAACAAGAACCTGCATTTTCGGATGAATCGCGGCAGCAACCTTGTTTACCTGAAACTCCGTCGGAGACATCGGCTTTTTGTCGGAGGCCTTTGCAACGTCGCCGAAGCGCCCCGGCAGCGATAACAAAGTGTTGGTAAAGTCTTTTATTCCGCTTGAATAGGGGTTAGCTTTTATTTTCATTGTTTTGCCGCCTCCTTCTCCATATTTCTCAGTGCGGCCGTTGCCGCTTCATAACCGGTTGAATACGAAGGGCTGAAGCCGAGCGATTTAGTGCCGTATCCGCCCGCATAGTAGAGATGACCAATCTTTTTGCCCATGGCGTCGGTAACAACTCTCTGAACAATGCCGTAGCTTCCCGTGTTCTCAAAACCGTAGATTGTGCCGTTGGGAGCGTCAAGGTAGCGTGCGTATGTAACAGGCGAAGCAATTTCTATTTCTTCAATGCTGTCACGGATTTTCACGCCCGTCGCTTTCTCAAAGGAGGAAATAAGGCGGTCTGCAAATTCGCGCTTTGCCGCAACATAGTTTTCTTCGGTAATGTCGTTCCACGCGTCATCACCCGTGAAGAGCGATGTTATGTAGAGAATGCAGGTGCCGTCGGGCGAACAGCCGGGAACGCCCTTGTTAAGGCAAACGGCTGCCTGCATGTTGTTTGCCGCCCTGCTCCTTGTCAGCTCAGACTGTTTTGCGGTGTCTGTCGTGTCATAGATAAAGTAGCTGTGGTTGTTGATTCCGAGCTCCTCAGCCGATTTGTCAAGTCCGAGGAACATGCTGAAGCCCTTGGGAGCAAGCTTGACGGAGTTGAGTTTCTTAATCTGATATTTCGGAATATCCGCCCCGTCGATAAGCTTTGTATACATATTGTAGGGCGATGCGTTACAGATAATATAGTCACACTCAATAACGTCGCCGTTGTCAAGTTCAACTCCGCATACGGTGCCGTTTCTGACAAGAATCTTCCTGACAGCCGTGCTCATCCACGCTTCGCCGCCCAGCTCTTCAAAACGCTCAAGTATAGCGCTTGAAATGCCGTGGCTTCTCGTTTTCGGAATTACGGGGCCGTCAATAATGTAGGATTTGAACATCGTGAAATAGTGCATAAAGCTCTGCTCGTCAAGAGGAGTGCCGAGGTAAAGCCAGTAGCCGCCGAAGCAGTCGCGGGCTGCCTGCGGCAGGTCGAGGGCGTCAAAAACCTCCTCAACCGTGTAACCTGCGGAGTTTATAAAATCACTGTATTCACCGAAGATTTTTTTGAAAATGTCGGTCGAAAAATTCTGTATTGTGCCGAGGTAGTCAAGACCTGCGTTTGCCTCTTCGATGATGTCAAAGAGCTTTTCGCTTTTCTCCCTGCTTCCGGGGCAGTATTCCTCAACCTTGTCAACAAACGCCTTCCTTGTCGTCGGCAGGGTGTAGTCGGCGTGTTCCTTCTCGTTGAGAGAAATCATCCTGAACGCTTCGTCGAGCGCAACCCATTCGATTTTTTCCGAAACACCGAGCTCATCAAAAATCTTTTTGAGTTCTCTGCCGCCCTCAATAAACGGACCTATTCCGCACAGCTCGTGCAGTGACGCCTCAAACTCAAACCTGCCCCTGACAAACGAGGTGGCGCTGCCGCCCGGCAGATTGTGCCTTTCAATAAGCAGAGTCTTTTTGCCCTCAAGCGCAGATTTTGCCGCCGCAACAAGACCGCCGTTACCCGCGCCGATTACGACAACATCATATTTTTTACTCATATTTCACTCTCCTTAGCTTGTGTAATATGTAACAAAAAAATAATAACATATATATTCCCTTTTATCAATTATATTCAAACATTTTTTTGCAAAATGAAAGTCCCTGCAGGCAAATCCTGCATTTATTATTCACCGGTTTTGTGTATATACATCAACCGTTTTTTCGCTTAAATGCAGTTTTCACAGAAGTAAAGATTTTACCTTTACGATTATTGTTCCAAATTAGAAAAATAATTGAGTTATCCACTTTTTCACCGGGTTATCCACAAGGGTAAAGATAAAAACTTTACGCTTTTCGCAAAGTGAAGTATTCATTATATACGGTATATACATAGAATAAAAAAACCGGAGATTTGCAATTCTGCCTGCAAATCTCCGCTCCGTTTATTTAATTCTTTTTCCTTTTATGAATACCGCTTTAATCTCAGTCATATCGCCGCTCAGAACAACCAGGTCGGCGTTCCTGCCCTCACAGATACTTCCCGTTATGCTCTGCACGCCGATTGATTTTGCCGGGTTTATCGTGCAGGATTTTACCGCCTGTTTAAGGGGGATTCCGAAGGCGAGCAGGTTTTTGAACTCTTCAAAAATGCTTGTTGTGCTTCCCGCTATTGTTCCGTCGGCAAGCGTTGCCTTACCGCCGCTCACAAAAACCGTCTGACCGCCCAGCGTATATTCTCCGTCAGCCATCCCGGCTGCAGACATCGAGTCGCTGACAACAACCGTTCTGTCCTCTCCCAGCACCGTAAACGCCGTTCTCAGCACTGCAGGCGCTATGTGAATGCCGTCACATATAAGCTCCGCGAAAACCCTGCGGTCATCAAAAACCGCGCCTACAACTCCGGGCGCTCTCGAGAGCAGGGGAGGCATGGCGTTAAAAAGGTGGGTTGCGTGGTTTATTCCCAGGTCAAACGCTGCCTTTGCTGTCTCATAGTCCGCCGATGTGTGCGCGGCGGAAACGGCGCATATCTCTTTTGCCTTTTTAATAAAAACATCTGCGCCCGGCATTTCGGGAGCTATGTCAACAACCTTTACGGGGCAGATTGCGTTCAGCCGTTCAAACAAATCAAAGTCGGGTGCAAGAATATCATCCTCACTCTGCGCACCCTTCTTTTCGGGCGAGATAAACGGACCCTCCATATTGATACCGTGAATATAAGCTCCGTTCTCGGCAACCATCGTGTTCTTTATAAACTCAAATGATTTTTCGAGCTTTTCCGCGCCGACAGTCATTGTCGTCGGGCAGAATGATGTAACACCGCATTGCGCCAGCCGCTCCGACATTTTACCTGCGCTTTCCTCTCTGCCGTCGGTCACATCGTAACCGCCGCAGCCGTGGGTGTGAATGTCGATAAAACCGGGCAGAACAACACAGCCCTCAAAATCAAGCGCCTCTGCGTCGTTTATCTCTCCTGTTCTGCCGATTTTTTCACCGGTTATTTCAATGTCTTTTCTGACCTTATCAAAGTTTTCATCAAAAATAACAGCGTTTTTAATAATCATTTTTTCACCGTATAAAAAAGAACTGCGGAAATGTGTGGCAAATCCGCAGTTTCAGTTATTTTTAATATGCCTTGCCCCAGTAGAGCATGTTCTTTGCGGGCTTGCCGCAGCAAACGCATACATCGCTTATCTGCTCCTGCTCGAAGGGGATGCATCTTGATGTAACGCCCGCAACTTCCTTGAGCTTTTCTTCGCAGGCAAGCTCACCGCACCACATCGCTTTTATGAAGCCGGGACGGTTTGCGGCGTTCTCAATCATTTCGTCGAGACTGCCGACGGAGTATGTCATCTCTTCACGGCGTGCAAGCGCCTTCTCATAAAGAGCATCGTGAAGCTGTTTGAGGAGCTTCTCAATTGACTCTTCAAGATTGTCGAGCGATACAAACGATTTTTCTCTGTTGTCGCGGCGCACAAGCACACACTGGTTGTTTTCAATGTCCTTGGGACCGATTTCAAGGCGGAGGGGAACACCCTTCATCTCATATTCGGCAAACTTCCAGCCGGCTGAGTTGTCGGTGAGGTCGATTTTGACCCTGAAAGATTTTGCAAGCCGTTCGCAAAGCTCGGTCGCCTTTTCTGTAACGCCCGGCTTGTGTGTGGCTATGGGAACAATAACAACCTGAATGGGAGCAACCGCAGGGGGCAGAACAAGACCGCTGTTGTCGCCGTGAGTCATAATGATTGCGCCTATGATTCTGCTGCTCATACCCCACGATGTCTGGTGAGGGTATTGAAGCGTGTTGTTCCTGTCTGTAAACGTGATGTCAAAAGCTCTTGCGAAGCCGTCGCCGAAATAATGCGATGTTCCGCTCTGAAGCGCCTTGCCGTCGTGCATAAGCGCCTCGATTGTGTAGGTCGATTCCGCGCCGGCAAATTTCTCTTTGTCTGTCTTTTTGCCCTTTACAACCGGTATTGCAAGACTGTCAACGCAGAAGTCCGCATAAACGTTGAGCATCTGCTCCGTTTCGGCTATTGCCTGCTCTGCGGTCTCGTGCATTGTGTGACCTTCCTGCCAGAAGAATTCCATCGTTCTCAGGAAGGGGCGCGTGGTCTTCTCCCAGCGCACTACCGAGCACCACTGATTGTAGAGCTTGGGTAAATCCTTATATGACTGAATGATTTCCTTGTAGTGGTCGCAGAACAGCGTCTCGGATGTCGGGCGCACGCACAGACGTTCCTGGAGCTTTTCCTCTCCGCCGTGTGTAACCCAGGCAACCTCGGGGGCAAAGCCCTCAACGTGGTCCTTCTCCTTCTGGAGCAGGCCTTCGGGAATAAACATCGGCATCATAACGTTTTCGTGGCCGAGCGCCTTGAAACGCGAGTCAAGGTCGTTGCGGATGTTCTCCCACAGAGCGGTGCCGTAGGGGCGCACAACCATACAGCCGCGCACGCCCGAATATGAGGCAAGCTCGGCTTTCTTAACAACGTCGGTATACCATTTTGTGAAATCCTCATCCATTGAGGTTATTTCTTTGACTAACTTGTCCTGTGCCAAAACAAAAATCTTCCTTTCAGGTGATAAAGCGGTTCAGTTCTCAAATGCGGTCCTCAATGTAGCTGACCATATCGCCGACCGTTTTGATGTGCTCGATTGCGTCGTCGCTGAGTTCGATTTCAAACTCGTCTTCGATTGACATGGCAAGGTCAATGAGGTCAAGGCTGTCAGCACCGAGATCCGATGTGATTGATGCTTCGGGGGTGATGATGCTCTCATCAACTTCAAGCTGTTCACTGAAGATTTTTTTAACCTTATCGAATACCATAATGTTTTTTCTCCTTTTAAATAATATTAAAATGTTATTATAAACTATACATATATTATTGATAAAAGATATATTTGTCAACTAAAATTTTGAAATATTAAAAAATAATAATAAATAATTAAGAATAGGCAGTCACGGTATTTTCAAAAAAGAAAAACACGGAACTTTGAAGTTCCGTGTTGAAAATGCGTGGTCCGGTTATGCGTCAACGCAGGAGCAGGAAACGTAGTTTTCTTCGCTGTCGGCGTCGGCATTCTTTTTGTCGATAAACTTTTTGATAACGCAGTAAGCACCGATAACCGCTGCCGCAACTGCAAGAACTATAAGGATAACCTTAATGACTTTTTTGTAAGCGCACATAATGAACCTCCGTAAAATGTTTTATTTTCAATACAAACTCATTATAACACAAAAAAACAATATGTCAACAAAAATTAAAGGCCGCAGCCGGGCGGTTTCAAAACAACCGTCTTTGCCTGCAGCCGATTAATTTACGCAATATTTATCTCAACTCAAGCGTTGAGGAGCTTTGCAAGAGCAGATTTTTTGCGTGCAGCGTTGTTCTTATGGATAAGACCTTTTGCACATGCCTGGTCAACCTTTTTGATTGCTTCGTTGATAAGCTCGGGAGCGTTATCCGCTTTTGCTTCAGCAGCAGCGTTTGCTTTTTTGATGGCAGTCTTGAGAGCCGAGTTGCGTGACTTGTTTCTGGCAGCTCTTGTTTTGCTGACTGCAACGCGCTTTTTAGCCGATTTAATGTTGGGCATCGTGGCACCTCCTTCGTTAAGTGCTTATAAAATAATGTTAAGCTTTTTATTGCCTACATATAATACTAAACACTTTAAAAAAAATCAAGAGTTTTTTTAAATAAAAGTAAAATTCTCATATAAAAAGCAAAAAAGCAGACGGTTCAAGTCTGCTTTCTGCTGAGTGGAACAAAAAAATGAAAAGGCGATAATCTATAATTATGCTCTTGCGTAGTAATCTCTTAAGTTGCCTTAATTATATGCCTATATTTTCAAATTTACAATATCATTTCAGTTACAATTAAATTACAAATTAGTTACAAACTCAGAGCCAGAAGCAGAAAATACGCTTAATTGCCTCAAAAACGTCCGGTCTGAACGCCGAAAGGTTGCCGTCAACGGTCAGCGCCTCAAGCGATGCAACAATAACGGAGGCACAGCAGCCGAGTGTAATGAGTCCTGCGGCAACGGGTTTTAATACTTTTGTCAGGCGGTTTTCATAACTTCCGAGGCAGTGTATTATTTCAAAAAGAATCACAGCCGCAATAAAAGCCCCCGCAAACGAGATATCTCCCGTGTATCTGAAAATAACCCCGCCCAGGCAGAAATCGACAAAGGCGCACACAAACAGACCGGCAGTCCCCGAAATAACCGAAACAACCTCATACCCGCTCTTTTTCTTTCCGAGAGGGTAGGCGGGCAGCAGCGCAAGCGCTATGTTGTGCGGAATTGAGAACAGCCCGACATTGTCGTCGAGATAAACAAACCTGTCTTCAACCGGGAACTCTCCGCCTCTTCCCACCGCAAGAAAAGGGAAGGTCTCTTTAAGCTTGAACGGTTCAAAGAAGTAATAAAAGACTCCTGCGGCAACACCACCGCCGAAAAGAGTATTGAGCGAGGTGTCGCTGACGGTCAGCTGGTAATCGGTGCCGAAGTCAAACGGGCTGCCGAACCGCAGGTAGTTGAAAACAAACGCCGCCGCCGTGCAGAGCACAACAGGAGCGCCGAGACAGACGAGGTCGGCAACAACATTTAAAAACTTCTCTTTTTTTCTGAAGCTATTAAAAATATAAACCGCAAGCACGCCCGCAGTTACAAAAGCTGGCACAATAACCGTGTTTACCCTGCATAAAAACGCAAGCCCGAACATAAGCCCGCAAACAGCCATAAGAACACGTCTCGCGATTCTTCTTTCACTCTTAAAGGCGCACATCATAAAGTAAGCAAATACGGCAGTGAACGCTCCCGAGCTGAGAAGCGCAAGGTAGTAAAACGCCTCGATTCCCCGCATTTCAAGAAAGATGAAGCTTGAAAACAAAGCGCTGAGCGTTATCGCAAACAGCAAAACGCAGGGAATTTTCTTCCTGAAAACCTCCGCCCACTTAAACAGAGCGAGAGTAAAAAACAGCGTGAATAACAGCGAGTAAAAGGATGTAATAAATCTGTATGACGGCAGCTCGTGCCGGATAAGATAATACGGCAGGTATCCCGTGAGAATCGGTCCCGTTCCGAAATATGAGTAGTATCTGCCCTCGTAATACGCCCTGTCCCACAGGTAGAATATTCCCGCACGCTGCTCCTTGTCGTATGGGTTTTCAAGTTCGGCAAGCTGAGCGGGCGGCTCTGCGTCAAGATGAAGCTGCCCCTTCATAAATGCGTCAAACTGCTGAATGTAGGGGTTGCAGCTCTCCACGCTCTTTTTGAGCGGATACTCCGTTTTTTCGGTCGATGTGTTCAGAACAAATATGCACGCAATAAGTGTGATTCCCATACAAAAAGCGCAGGTGCAGAGTCTGAATATTCTGTGCGAACGTTTTTCGGGCAGATAGATTATATTGTAAAGCTTAAAAGCAAACACAAGTGCGCAGGCAAGAACAGCCGCAAAAACAATAAGCGCACGCCAAAAGTTAAAACCGAAACGGAACTGCGGGTTTACCGTAATTCCGCTTATGCATACAACGCCGTTCGGCTTCGGCACGTTTATCTCAATCGACTTTGCCTCAACCGCCTGCTCTGTAAAATATCTGTATGTCCTGACCTTTTTGCCGATGCCTATAAAATCGTTTACTATTGTGAAAGAGAACTCCTCGTTGTCGGGAGAAACGGCGTTAATGCGTATTTCGCAAAGCTTGTCCTCCTCGCACTCAAGACTTGAAACGCTGAATTCCAGGCAGCGGATTGTCTGCCCGGCGTTTAGCTTTACCGATGTGTCTTCATCATACTGTATTATTCCGTAGGGCGATTTCAGCTGAAAGTATTCGTCGAGCACCTCGTCAAGCTCAACAGGGGAGTCGTCATATTCCGAATATCCGAAATAACGGTAATTTGACAGCAGAAACTCCGCGCCGGCGGCAATAACTGCCGCCAGCAAAATGCAGATTATTGTTTTTGCCGCCTTTTTACCCTTTGACATTATTTGCTTTCCTCGTGATACTGCGCCTCCGTGTTGACGTTCCAGATGTTTTCCTTGGTCTTTTTGCCGCTCAGAATGTTTCCGACCGCCTCAAACGCCGTCACCATCGAATGGTCCATATTGTTGTATCTGTGCTGACCGTTTCTGCCTATGCAGTAAAGATTTTCAAACCCGTCAAGGTATGAAACAACCCTGTCAATATCCTTGTAGGTGTCAAAATAGGCGGGGTATGCCTTTCTGACACGCTCGCGGTGCGAGTCGTAAACGGCTGTGCCGCCGTCGATTATACCCATCTTTTTCAGCTCGCTTACTGCACAGTCAACGCACTCCTCCTCACTCATGTTCCAGAAGGAGTCGCCCTCGTTGCAGAAATATTCAAGCCCTATCCATACCGTCTTCATCGGGTCTTTGACAAGGTAAGGCGACCAGTTGTTGAAAATCTGTATTCTGCCAAGCTTAACGCCCGTGTCCTGCACATATATCCAGCAGTCCGGCACAATTCCCGAAGGTGTGGGAATCTCAGTCTCATTTTTAAGACGGAGCCGGTCAACAAGCAAACCTACCGTCACAAAATCGCGGTAGGGGAGCCCCGAAGCAATTTCTTTTATATCGCCGGGAACACCGTTCATCCCTTCAACAAGGTCTTTGACCGGCATTGATGAAAAAAAGATGTCGCCCTCAAAGCTCACCGTTTCGCCGTTTTTACTGCAGATATATTCCCGCACTCTGCCGTCCTTCACAACGGTTTTCTCAACCTTGCAGTTCCTGATAATTTTACCGCCGAGCTTTTCAAACTCCTCAGCCGCCGTCTCCCACAGCTGACCGGGACCGTATTTCGGGTAAACAAACTGCTCAATAAGCGAGGTTTCAACCTCCCTGTTTTTTGCGGGCGTAAGCTTTGAAATAACGTCCTTTATAACCGCCGCTATTGACAGCCCCTTGACTCTCTGCGCACCCCAGTCTGCGGAAATCTGAGAGGGATGTCTTCCCCACAGCTTTTCGGTGTAGCCCTCAAAAAACATTGAGTAGAGCGTTTTGCCGAAACGGTTGATATAAAAATCCTCAAGCGAATTTTCTTCTCTTTTTACGGCGCAGGAGTGCAGATAGCTCAAGCCCGACCTCAGCGTTCTCGCAAGCCCCATGTTGATAAACGTCTGCGGCTTGAGTGAAATGGGGTAGTCGAAGAATTTGTTGAGGTAATAGATTCTCGAAACCCTCTGACGCAGCAGCATTACCCTGTCCTCTTTTTCGGGGTCGGGACCGCCTTCTTTAAGCTCCTTTTCTCTGCCTGTGATTATGTCGTCAGACGAGGGCGCACCCTGAAGCGGCATAAGCTCCTCCCAGAAGCGGTTTACGCTTTCATCCTTTGAGAAAAACCTGTGCCCGCCTATATCCATACGGTTGCCGTTGTGGTTTACCGTTCTTGATATTCCGCCTATGGAGCCGCTCTCTTCAAGAATAACAACTTCATAGTCCCTGCTTTTTCTCAGCAGTTCAAGCCCTGCGGTGATTCCCGCAGGTCCCGCGCCTGCAATAATAACTTTTTTCATTTCAGATATCTCCGGATTGTTCATTCAGTCTTTCGTAAGCTTCTTTTATCTTTTCAACATTCTTTTCAACCGCTTCCTCTTCGCAGTCAACGGTTATCTGAGCGTATTTTTCATAAAGCGCCTGCCTGCTGTTGAACATGTCTCTCATGCTCTCGCCTTCATGCAGCAAAATTCCCCGTGTTGTGAGGTTGGTTATTCTCTTCATCATGCCCTCATAGCTGATTTTAAGGTAAACAATCACCGCATTTTTTTCAAGATTCTTCATGGCGCTCTCATAGCACACAACACTGCCTCCGGTTGCAATAACCGAGTTTTCAAGTTCAAGCGATGAGATGATTCTCTCTTCCGTCTTCGCAAAATAATTCGTTCCGCTCTCGTTGATAATCTGCTGCAAAAGCCGTCCTTCGCTCTGCTGAATAATCAGGTCCGTGTCAACAAAGGATTTGCACACAAGCTTTGAGAGCAGAACCCCGCAGGTGCTTTTACCGCACCCGGGCATTCCGATAAGCACAATATTGCCGTTTCTCATTTCACCGCCCCGCTTTCAGAATTATATTATAATACCTTTAAAAATATAATTCAATGAATAAACTGTAAAAACGGTTTATAACCGGCAAAGCAGTATGGTATGTATTCCGGCAAACGCAGGGGAAAATATCACGATGATTCCGGGTGCAGTCAAATGGTAAACCCCGACTGTGTTTCTGTCAGTCCCGGGCTGTTTTTACCGTTCAGATAATGATTGGCTCACTGCTGTTTATACCGGCTGAAAGCTGATTCCCCGGGTTGAATAAGTTTTTTTATTATGGTTTATTATTTACGCTCTGATGTGTTACCATACTGTATTTTCATCGTGTGATTTTTTAAACCGGAGGCAGAAATGAAAAAACTCATATCGCTCGGCAAAGAATTCGGCGCCGGCCTCGGCAGCCGCAAACTGCCGCTTTATTCGGCGGCAGGGGCTTATAAAATCTTTATTTCCATAGTTCCCGTTGTAATGCTGATTGTCAGCATCGTCCGTTTTCTTCCCGTTTCGCAGGAATATATAATCGGTCAGCTCAACACTCTTATGCCGGAACAGACAATGACAATTCTCAGAAGAATAATTTCGGGAATATACAGCAGCGGCAATGCGGCGCTGACTGTTTCCACAGTGCTCACACTTTATTCTGCAAGTGCCTCAATGCGCGAAATAATGAACGGGCTCAATGCGGCATACAATGTTGAAAAGCCCCGTAATATTTTCAAGTTTTACGGCAGCTCGGTTCTGTATATGACAGGTCTTGTGGCAACCCTTGTTTTGAGCTTTTTTATTCTTGCCTACGGAGGCAGAATAATGAGCATTATTTCCGCTCACTTCCCCAGAAACATTGCGTTGGCAAAACTTTTTGCAGTGCTGAAATATGCAAGGTTTTTAATTGCGGCAGTCATTCTGTTCTTTGCATTTCTTGTTATGTTTACATTTGTGCCCGCAGGCAAACACAAAATGAAAGAGCAGTGTTACGGCGCACTTTTCACCGCTGTAACATGGGTTGCTTTCTCTGTTGTGTTTTCAGTTTATATCTCGGTCTCAGACAAATTCGGCGCTTACGGAATAATCGGCTCCGTTCTGGTGGCTATGATGTGGCTTTACTACAATATTCTGTTTTTGCTCATCGGCGGATGGCTCAACTGCTTTATCAAAGAAAAAAGAACGGCAAAGGGCATTCACTCGTAAACCGGTATTGGTTTTCACATCAAACTAAAAGCCGCATAACATCGTCAGATTTGCTTACCATACATTAAGTATGCTCTCACAAATCTTCCTTGTTCTGCGGCTCTTTTTTTGCGTGAAAACTGCTTCGCACCTCAAAGA
>JAEEYU010000073.1 GCA_016288315.1 Clostridiaceae bacterium
ACTCGAAATGCTGTGTTCAGAAATGAACCCAGGGTTCGAATCCCTGACTCTCCGCCAAATAAAAGAAGTTGAGGCAAAGCCTCGACTTTTTTTATTTTGTATGATAAATAAGGGATTCGAACAGTGAGGAAATCTGAGGAAGAGCTGAATCCAAACACTCTGGGGGAGTGTTTGCCGAGTCACAACGAGCGAAGCGAGGCGATAAAGCCTCTGACTCTCCCCTTCTGAAACCTGCTTCTCTTAACCGGAAGACCCGTGAAATTGCTTTAAGCGCAAAAGCAGATGTCTGTAGTAAATATTTTGTTTATTGAAATAATACACGCATGTGTTATAATTACTGTATTATGAAATATTATTGATTAATTATAAACAATACTGCATCGCTTAACAGAAACATTTCTTTTTAAGTGAAAGGTTAAAATAAAATTTGGAGTATTAACATGAGCGACAACCCCCGTTGTTTATACGATAACAATTTAATAAACTTTATATATGAACCGGATGTGTCAATTCTCGGGGAATTGTGCGACCGTTATCACGGCGATGCCAAAACCACTACCAGAGAGGCGTGGAAGGGCGAAATTGCCGTTATGAAGGACACTCTCTCGCATCTTGCGGATAAAAACGGCTGTATCATATTTGAATACGATATTCCCCGTCTCGGTAAACGCATCGATGTTGTTTTGCTTTACAGAGGAATTGTTTTCTGCATTGAGTTCAAGGCTGGAGAATCAAGTATATTGGAAGCGGATGTTGACCAGGTTCTTGACTACGCGCTTGATTTGAAGAATTTCCACAAGTTCAGCAGCGATAAAGTGATTGTCCCGATTCTCGTCGCAACGAATTATTCCGGCTCGTCCGATGAAGTCAAAATGTCGGTATATGACGACAAGGTTGTCAATCCTTTGGTAACAGGTCAAAACGGCATAGCCGATTTGATCTGCCTGGTATTAAGCAAATATCCTAATGAAGAGCCAGTAGATCAAAACTGGATTATCAGCCCTTATGCACCGACACCGACTATCATTGAAGCCGCAAAATCACTGTATGAGAATCATTCGGTTGAGAATATTACAAGGCACGAGGCAGATAAAGTATCTACCGACAGAACTATTGCATATATTCTTGATATAATCAAGCACAGCAAAGAAAACGGAGAAAAGAGCATTTGCTTTGTTACGGGTGTTCCCGGCGCGGGCAAAACGCTTGTCGGCCTTGATGTTGCAATCAAGCAGACTTATCAAGGAAAGAATGAACCCGTAAAAGACGAAGGTGCCGTTTATCTTTCGGGCAACGGTCCTCTTGTTGCCGTTCTGAATGAAGCGCTTGCGCAGGATAACTATAAGCGTTGCCGTGAAGAAGGCATAAGCAAAAAGATTACCGATTCTCGCCGTGAAGTCAGCAAATCAATCCAGATAATTCATAGGTATCGTGACAATATGCTCGCGAAGATAAAGAACCCTGTTGAAAACGGAGTTCTTGAAATCGACCCGGCAAAAGCGGTTAAGATGGAAGAAGCCGGCTTCGGCGAGGTTGAGCATGTTGCTATTTTTGATGAGGCACAGCGCTCGTGGACTCATAAGCGTCTTGCCGATTATCTTAAATGCGGCGGAACATACGGCAACAAGCTGAAGGTTCCGAATTTCCCTGTTTCAGAAGCTGCATTTCTTATCTGGTCTCTTGACCAGCGTGAGGACTGGGCAACAATTATCTGCCTTGTCGGCGGCGGTCAGGAAATCAACACGGGCGAAGCTGGAATCTCCGAATGGATTAAAGCAATCAATGAAGATTTTCCGCATTGGAAGGTTTACATTTCGCCCAAACTTACAGAAGCGGAATATGCCGAAGGGCGAGTCAACGAGTTATTGAAAGATAATTGGAACGTAACTTATTCCGATGATTTGCATCTGGGCGTTTCTCTGCGTTCTTACCGTGCGGAAAAGCTGTCGGCTTTTGTTCACTCCCTGCTGTCTTTTAATGACAATGCTGCCGAACTTTATGCCGAAATCAAGGATAAATATCCTATAAAGCTCACAAGAGATATGGATAAGGCAAGACGCTGGCTCCATGAAAAAGTCAGAGGCACGGAGCGCACCTGCGTTTTGGTTACAAAAGAATCCGCAAGATTCAAGCCGTTGGCGATTCATATTCTGCCGTCAGGCGATGAGAATGCGGTTCACTGGTTTCTTGAGGATAAGATTGATACAAGATCTTCAAATTATCTCGAAGATGCCGCAACGGAAATCCAGGTGCAGGGACTCGAACTTGATTATACTTGTGTTCTCTGGGATGCCGATATGCGTTATGAAAACAGCGAATGGAAATTCTATCGCTTTAACGGCAATACAAAATGGAATGAAATAATAGGAAATACAGAGAATAAGCAAGAGCAGATGAAATATATGCTCAACGCATACAGAGTTCTGCTCACCCGTGCAAGAGCCGGCATGATAATCTGCATTCCCGAAGGCAATCCCCGTAAAACTCCAAACGGTTTCTGGGAAGACAGCACACGCCTGCCGGAATACTATAACGGAACTTATAACTATCTGAAATCACTCGGGATTGAGGAGATATGATACTTTTACTTGAGGTGATTCTGTGAAAGTGCAAAAAACACTGTCCTATTTTCTGGCGGTCATTTTAACGGTTTCCTGTTTTTCGATATCGGTATATGCCGAAGGGATCGGTGCCTGCACCCACATGGCGCAGGGTCGTAACCAGGAACAAACCTGTTCGGCAGCCGTCAACGCCGGCCTGTCTTTTGTGCGCGATGAGGTGCATTGGCAGACTGTGGAGCCCGTAAAGGGGCAGCTTTCCTTTCCCGAACGCTCGAGGTGGGTAGAGTCGGCAACCGAAAACGGCATTAACTGCCTTGTTGTTCTGAGCTACGGCAACACGGTTTATGATTTCGGAAAACCATCACAAGCCGATTTGGATGCCGGAGGCGCATGGGACTGCACACTGCCCGTGCGTGACGGCAATCCGGAAACGACAGCGGATGACGAATACTTCGACGCCTATATCCGCTATGTTGATTTTGTGTCAGAATCTTTGGCCGGTAAAGTTGCCGCCTATGAAATCTGGAATGAGCCCGATATCAAATATTTTAATACAAAGGACGCAACTGCCGCGGATTATGCCGAGATGCTGAAAGCGGCATACCGGACCATTAAAAACAACGACCCCGATGTTACCGTTCTGGGCGGCGCAATAGCATTTGAAACAGCTTTTATTGACGGTATGATGAAGGCAGGCGCGGGAGAGTATATGGACGGTCTGTCTGTTCATTACTATCTGGGAAAAGGCGCTCCCGAAAAACGGGCAAGAAACAGACTTGACGAATACAGAGACGTGCTGGTTAAATACGGCTTTGATAAAATGCCTGTCTGGGTTACGGAAACAGGGTGGGCAAACAGCAATGTTGACGAACAGACACAGGCGCAATACATCATTCGCAACGCCGTATTTTATGATGAGTTTCTGCTTGATTATGGCATAGAGGGGCAATACTTTACCTATGAGCTGCAGGACAGCAGCATCACCTCGGATGTCCTCGGCGGCGAAGAGTATGAAAACTCCCTGGGGCTTTACAAAAACGATTTTACGCCGAAGATATCAGCCGGTGCCGTAAAAACCTTTAATTCCCTGACGTCAGGCAAAAAGCTTACCGCTCTGAATCAAACAAAATTCGGTCTGTTTTATCAGAAGTCTGCCTATGTTGCGACATATTCGCAAAGCGGAAAAACCGTTTATGTAGTCTGGGCAGAGTCTCCGTTTAATCTGACAATCAATCTGCCGGATACAAAAACAACCGTTTATGATATGCAGGGTAATATAATTGAGGATAATGTGCCCGGCGGCGAAAAACGCATCGGTGCAACACAATCCCCTGTCTATATAGTATGCGATTCAGACCCTGTAATTGCTGAGCTGAATTTTATGCAAAAAGTTATTGCTTTCTTTGTTGATATATTCAGAATTCTCGCAAACGGATTTGTCGGTTGGTAATATCCAAAACAACTACTGAAAAAGAGGGATTCCATTTAATAAAGATGAAGAAAGGAGCAGGGGATGAAGCATTTGAAAAAATTAATTATTCTGTTGTGTGTTGCTGCACTGGCGGCGGGTTCCGTTGCCTGCATTGTTCTCAGGCAGCCGCCGTTGCCCGAAAAGCGCGAGGTTCTGATTGAGCCCGTTCCTGCGGCAAACGAACTGCGTGATTTTCAGGAGGTCAACGGCACGGGAGGCAGCAGGTTCTTTATTCAGTCGCCGAAAATGCAGGCGCTGAAAACAGTGCCCGTTTCACAGTTCGGCGCCTCCCCCGGCAATGAAGACAACACTGAAGCGCTCAACAGTGCTTTTGCCTACTGCAAAGATAATCCGGGCACGCATCTGCTGTTTGATAAGGCTGTTTACTATGTTTCGGGCGCATTGCTGCTCGAAAACATCACCGACGCCTGCATCGACGGCAACGGCGCAATGATTCTTTACGATTACGGCAGCAGTCTTTTCACTCTCCGGCATTGCGAATGTGTTGAGGTGCGCGGTCTTACTTTCGAATGGGACTGGGATAAAATACCACTGAGCGCGATTGCCCGTGCTGTTGAAGTCAAGGGCGAGAAAAACACGCTCGACTTTATTTTTGACAACCCGGATTATGCAAGAGAAGATATGCTCTATGCCGTCTGCCAGTGCGACCCCGAAACGGGCACTTACGGCGCGAAAGGCACATATATTGAAAGCTATGACGGGCAGAATCCGGACGTCATCAAAAAAGTAACAAAAATCGGCAACGACACTTTGCGTGTTGTTCATAACGGCGCGTGGGCGCATTTTGCGGGCAACTCATATATTCTGCGCAGCACCGCCTACGGCGGCTCGCTCATTGATATTTATGAAGCTTGCCGGGACATAACTCTTGACGGGCTTAATCTATACGGCGGAACGGGGATGGGCGTAATTGTCGGCGAAAGAACTTCGCATTTCACTCTGCGTAACATCTTCATCGGTCCCGACCCGGAGAAAGCCGACGTTCACCTCACATCGCTTGATGCCGATGCAGTTCATATCAGCGACTCGGACGGCTGCTTCCTTATTGAAAACTGCGATTTCAGCCGCCAGGGTGATGATGACATCAACATAAACAGCGGCATCGGTCTAATCCACAGCGTCAACGGAAAAACTGTCGTTTTTGAAGCCGACGGCTCAATGAACGTTGACCCGGGCGACACTGTTTTGTTCAGAGATAAAAACTTCAACCTGACGGATATTTCAGCCGTTGCGGAAAAATGCGTAAGAAACGAGGACGGCACCAGAGAGGTAACCTTCAGCGAAAATCTGCCCGACAGCATAGGCAGGGGCTGCTTCCTCTTCAACAGAGACAACACGGGCGGTAATTATGTAATACGCAACAATTATTTTCACGAACACCGTGCAAGAAGTCTGTTGCTTCAGACCTCCGACGGGCTGGTTGAAAACAATGTTTTTTATAAAACAACCCACAATGCCATTAAGATAATAATGGATATTAACGGAGTATGGCACGAGGGGACGGGTGCGGACAATATTGTTGTGCGCAACAACAAATTCATTGAATGCTCCGTCATAGGCACCGAAGTTATAGAAGTGGGAACGCATCTGCTGGATAAAAGCAACGGTTCATACGCTTTCACAAACATCCGCATTGAAAACAATGAATTCCGTGACATCTGCGGCAACCTTATAGTTGTAAACAACGTCAACAATTTTATTTTCAGGAACAATAAAATAACTCTCGGCAATGCTTTTCGCAATGATGTCGGCAAGGGGCGCTCATATTTTCTTGCAGACTGCGTCAATGTTTTTATTTCGGGCAACACCTTCACCGATGCTCCGCCGTTCTCGCTGACAAGAATAGCCCGAAGCAACAGCCCCGTTGCGTGGTTCCGTGTCAATGCGGCAATAATCAGCGGAAAGGATGGTGCAAAATGAAGTCCCTTAAAAAACTGCTTTTTCCTGTATTGCTGGGTGCAACCTGCTGTGTGGTTCATTTCTGGCAGAACTCCGTTGCGAGCTTACCTTATCTGCCGTTTAACTGCATTGTTCCGCTCGGCGTTATGACCCCTTTGCTGCTCATCCTGACTTTTTTTACAACACTTGTTCTGCTTAAACAGAGCAAAACAAATCACCCCGTTCGCCGTTCGTTTGTCAGCATGGCAGGTATGCTTGTTCCAGTTATTGCAACCCTCGTGTTTTTCCTGAGCTTTGTAAGCTACCGCTTTGCGGGAATACTGCCCGTGCTTGTTCTGCCGAACTGGCCGACGGGAATCGTGACGGCAATCATTACCGCACTGTGCGTAATTCACCTCTCGGGGCTTCTTATCTGCAGATTCATAAAGCAGAAATACACAACAAAACAGATTATTCCCGCAGCTGTCGGCTGGATTATTCTTAACATCTGCCTGTTTTTCATTACGGTCTGACAAAAATAATAAAGAATAAGGATATAAAACAACGAAGGTATTCACCCCGCCGCCTGCGACGCAGAAGAAACCGGACTCAATGATTTTCGGAAAAACCGGTCTCTTTTTCAGCTTCCTGTTACCAAAAGTGTA
Source organism: Clostridiaceae bacterium (assembly GCA_016288315.1). Lineage (GTDB taxonomy): Bacteria > Bacillota > Clostridia > Oscillospirales > Acutalibacteraceae > CAG-177. The sequence goes on from JAEEYU010000073.1 coordinate 6,597, forward strand.
ATATCTGTGACTCCCGTTTTCCGGGAGTTTTTTCTTTTTGTATTCTGAGGCAAGCGGACTTGTGCTGCAGTAAAATAAAAAAGTGCCGTGCGGTAATTGATAACCGCACGGCTTTAATCCGTTTATTGTTTTATGTTGTTTTCATACACGGGGAGTATTTTGAATATCTGCCTGAAAAAGGCAATAATCTTTGCAAATAACCCTGTGTTGACACTGACCGTTTCCGTCGGTGTTGATTTAACAATCTTGTTGTCGGAAATCCTTACCAGGTCGGCTTTTATTTTGTATTCGCCGTTTTCGGCGCAGTCTATGGTGCAGGTTGAGCCCACATCGCCGGTTGACCATACTATCCAATACCCGTCGGGTGCCTCGATGTTTGTGTGGAATATGAGCTTTGATTTATAGTCTGCCTGAAGTGTGCTTTTATAGTTTACGATTTTTAAATCGGGAATAACCGGGTCGGGTGTGACGGTTGTTTCTTCGGTAACGGTCAGTTTTTTTGTTTCAACGCCGTTGCCGAAGTCGCCTGTCAGCAGCGTTGTGCTGCCGGGATAAGTTTTTCTCGGATTGAAGCTGCCGGAGACTTTACCGTCTGTGCCTGCCGTAATCTGATCTATATATTCAAGATTGTCAGTGCTCAGCGTAAAGCCGTTGCCGTAACCGGTGACGTTAAGCAGTATGTATTCGTTGCCGGGGATGCAGCCAGAAAATGAATAATCAAAAACACCGCTTCCTACCGTTGCCTGCCTTGCCCGGCTTGGCTGTGTGCCGAGGGATGTCATGTTGATTTTAAATGAGGGGCGCACGCCTGTGCCTGTGAGACCGGCGCTGCACTGCTCATCTAGACCGCCGTCATTTAAGACGGCGCAGGTGTATAAAGAACTTATTCCGGGTGAACGCAGGCGCCATTCGGGGCAGGCCATATTTTTTGTGTTGAGACCGAGGCACTCCGCATAATCGCTTCCGTCTGCCCCCCTCGGGAAAGCGGACGTGAAATAAACCGGGTTTGTTGCTTCTTGTTCGGTCAGAACAAAAATGCTCCCGTTCTCACCTGCGATGATTTCATTTTGCTCTTCCGCCGTAAAAGCCGTGCGGTAAAAATCATCATTAAGCCATGCTTTAAGTGACGAGGTTTCCCAGTCGGTAATGCAGGCGCCTTTGTCGTTATAATAATTGCCGTCATTGCCTTTTTTTACATAATTTGAGTAAGGAATACTGTCGATTATTGTTTCGGATATTACAAGACCGGTCTGTGAATTGATAACTCTCCATTCAACTGGCTCATACTTGAACCAATAGACATTTCCGCAGGTGTATCCGTTATCATTCTGGTGTGAGTAATCCGGAGTTGACATTGTCTTGTAACCCGTGACAGACGGTCTGTATGTTGAAAACGTTACACCTCTGTATTTTTCTTCGCCGTAAGTAACATCACAATAAAGCATATAGTCGCCGGCTGTCATATTGCCGTCGGTCGATTTGCCCGTGCCGCTGTAAAATCCGTATGATTTCCAGTTTGCCTCCTGCGAATCAAGAACGGAGCCCATGCTTGCGGTAACATCGGTCTGGGGATAGGAGCCGAAATTGAAATGCTTGCGGTCAATCCAGCCGTCATCGCAACCGGTGCCATCGGATGATGAGGGCGCTTCTCCCGTATCGGAGCTGGCATTTTTCAGCAGTCTGACATCAACCGTCTGTCCGCTTTGCTCAACCGTAAACTCAGCTGTTGTCTGAAAATAACCCGGAGCGCCGGCGGTTATTGTGTGCCTGCCCGGCGCAAAATACAGAACAGCATCTCCGCTTTCACCTGTCTTCGCCGTGCGGTTATCCACTTCCCCGCCGCCTGCATTGTCACAGTAACCGTCCGGCGATGTTACCGAAGCGCCCGCGACGGCAACCCTTTCGCCGTTTTCGGGTGTATAAACAAAAAATGTAACCTTGCGGAAGTTTTCAAGCTCTTTTGTATAGAGGCGTGATTCAAATTTTGCGCACAGCGCTCCCATATTGCCGTCGAGCGCAAATGCCTTTATAACAAAATATTGAGGCATTGATGAAACTGCAAAACTCACCTGTGCCGTCCCGGCGTTTTTCGCAACACTGGTTATTCCGGATGCAAGCATTTTGCCGGTGCCCGGGTCATACAGAGCAACAACAAGGCGGCACGCTTCATCGTTGGTTATTACCGCAGTTGCAGTTTTGCCGTCAACCGAAACATCCGAGATTGAAAAACCGCTGTTTTGAGCTGCGGATGTTTTTACTGCAAACTGCCCCGACGGCAATACACCGATAAGCATAAGCGCACATAGAAGAGCTGCAAGAATTCTGTTATGCATTTTCATTGAATTTCCACCCCCGTTATGAATTATTGTTGAAAAACGAAAATCGGTTTATCAATATTAATTATACCCGAATCAACTCTTATAATCAATAGTAATCATAATGATTTGCTTTTGTCCGTTTTTGACAATTCAGCTTATACCTGAACCGAGCCGATTTCGGCTCAACATCCGGTTTGAATACAAAAAGCGCACTTCTGTCATCCCATTGACTTGTTTAAAACATAAGTTTATACTGTAATATGCGGCAAATATATTATCGGAGGATATAATCAATGAAAAAATTGATATCCGTTATTCTGGCAGTCCTTATTGCATTATCCTGCGGCAGTCTTTTTTCATTTACGGCATCGACAGATGACGAACTCGTTGTAACCGCAGGCAGCGATGCACAGAGTGCCGACTCCATTGACGCCGTTGACTGGTTCAAAGCCGAAAACGGCGAATACTTCTTTTTTATTCCGTCATACTGGGATTCATCCTCCCTGACAGTGTGGGCATCGGCTCCGGTTCAGATTAACGGCAGAGATTTTGAAAACGGAACGGTAACGGATCTCGGCACAAAAGGCACAATAAAAAGCGGCTCCGCTGAGTATAAATATAATGTTGTTTCAAGCAGCGGCACAGGCACTGTCTTTATCACAACCGAAAGCGGCTCCCTTGAGGCGGTTCACGCAGATAAAAGCCATAAAGAGCCGGGTGAAATATCAATAAAAAACGAAAAAGGCAAAGAGCAGACCGAAAACCCGACACTCGATTACATCAAGGGCAGAGGCAACGCGACCTGGAACGGCAGCAAAAAGCCGTATAACATTAAGCTTGACAAAAAAGCGAAGATTCTCGGCATGGCAAAAAGCAAAAAATGGTGCCTTATTGCAAACGAAGGCGACCGTTCACTTATGAGAAACACAATGGTTTTCAAGGCGGCGGCAGATGCGGGGCTTTCATATTCGCCCGAATGCGCTCCCGTTGACCTCTACATCAACAACGAATATTTGGGTTCTTATCTTCTCACCTCAAAAATAGAGGCGGATTCCAACAGAATAGATGTTGAAGACCTCGATGAAATCAATGAAGAGGCGTGCATTACCGAATACGGCGAGAATTTTGATATGGACTTTCTCGCTCAGGGCGGCGTTTACGGCAGATTTTCCGGTTTGCTCGAGGGCACAAACAAATATGTCACCCTCCCCGAAAGCGAAGATATCACAGCCGAAGGCGGCTATGTTCTTGAAATGGAAATTGCCAACAGATATCCGGATGAGAAAGCCGGTTTCGTCACAAAAACAGGTCAGCCCTTTATTATGAAGAGCCCCGAATACGCAGGCAAAGAACAGATGGATTTCATAAGCGGCTATTATCAGAGATTTGAAGACGCCGCCTTTGCGGCAGACGGCAAAAACGCAGACGGTGAAAGCTACACCGACCTGATTGACGTTGAATCATTTGCAAAATATTATGACATCAGCGAGTGGACCTCCAATATGGATTCAGGTCTCACATCGACATACTTCTATCTCGACGCAACCAAGGACGGCAAGCTTTACGCAGGCCCCGTCTGGGATTACGACATCGCTCTCGGCAACAACTCAGGCGGCAGATTCGGTCTGGATTACAACAACCCAGAAATGTTTACCGTCTGCCACTCCCGTCAATACAGAAATACTGTTTTCGGCACGTTTGATGCCGACGAAAAGCCCGGAATTTACAATGTTCTTACCAAAAAACAGGATTTCACAAACGAGTGCAAAGCTCAGTGGGATGAAAGCGTTTACGCCGCCGTTTCCGGCTGGAGCAGCGAAAAATTCGATGAATACGCTCAGACAATAAAAGCATCTGCGGTTATGAACCATATCCGCCGCAACACCTACGGCACGACCGACATTGACAAGGTCACGGAGAAATACGACGCCGATGTGAATTCGCTCAGAACCTTTGCTTCAAAAAGAGCTGAATTTTTAAATACCAATCTCGGCAAAATACAGGAAAACCCCGTAAAGACCTCTTTCCCGCTGTCAATAGCCAAAAAAATCCTCACCGGCATAAACAACCTGTTTGAAAGAATAATAGTTGTTTTTAAACTGGAGAATAAATAAAACTGTTACAGCAAATCATGCCCGCATCAAATGCTCATGTACGGTAAGGAAGCAAGCAACCGAAAACAAGAGATAGACCGCCAGCACTACACTATTCCGAACCAAAGACCAAAAGATAAGCATTGTGGGAAAATCTAAACTTTTGGATTTTCCTACAATGCCAACTAC
>JAEEYU010000074.1 GCA_016288315.1 Clostridiaceae bacterium
AAAAAACTATTGGTTAAAATTGGATTGCTTTTATAACTATCTTAAAAATTTTGATGATAGTTGTCCTTCAAACCAAAAAAGCGTATTGCTGACCAAAGATTATTGGGATTCTGTTGAAGATATCCTTTTTAGGTATACCACAATTATTTATAACGGTAACTATTTTATCGACCCGGATACATATATTGACGGCGAAAAACCCATTTATTATTCAACTGTATTTCCTCAATACAATCTTTCCTATATTGATTTCTATTACGGAGGTTCGGCTTGGTGAAAACTGTAAAAAAAGTATTTTGTGTTCCCGTAATCTTCGGCTTTTTGCTTTCGGCAATAACTGTATATATAAGCGCATTGAACATACACACCATCCGTGAAGAGTTCTCCGATGTAATAGTATCGGAAGACGGTAGAAGTCAGTATGTTATAAAGAAAGACAGCGGCGATGTGTTTTATGTCGGCTCACTTGAAAAAGGGGTTACTGTAATCAATATTCCCGAAGAAATTGACGGCAAAAAGGTTGTCGGAACAAGTGAAATATATACAGACTCGGTATGCGCGGTAAAAATCAACTATCCGCATTCAGTTAAAACAACTGAAATAAAAGGGCTTCTTGTTAAAAAATCCAAAAAAACAAGTGTTCCGCTCTGCTCCGTTAATTACAACGATGAAATTGAAAAATTCGACATAACCGGCAAAGGTTCCATTTGCTTTCAGGACGATTTCGACTGCAGTTCTTACACAAAGTTAAAACTGCTTGTTCTGCCTGAAAACCTGAAGGAGTTGAAAAAACAGAGCATTGATGCAGGTTGCGTTGAAAATGTAATTGTTTCGGAAAACACTTCTTTGGAAGCACTGTCTATAACTAAAAACGGATACGACGAGTATCACGACCAGGAGTATCTTCTTTCACCATGCTCAATATATTTTACCGGAAACGCTCTTAACGCAAATCCGCTGGCGTTTTGCCATCGGAATTATTATACCGATCCTATGGATTATTTTTATAATCCGTATTTCGGTAAAAGCAGTATGATTACAATTTACAAAAAACCGGATGCAGCCGGATTTGAAAGATTTTACGGCGCGGAGTATAAAGAAGCTCTAACAAAAGCTCAAAATGAAATAAATGAAGAATGGGGATATGAAACGGATTTCACCAACGATACGCCCGAGGGCTACACCGTCAGGGAATACACCGGCGAATGGTGGAAAAACATAAAAGAAATTCAAAGCGTTGAATTAACCGGCAAAGGTCTTGCCGAAAAGAAAAGCCCGGAAGCAAAAGGCACCGTAACAAATCTCGGCTGGTCTGCTTCAAACGATCCCGCGCAGTATCTCAGCCGCGAATACGAACTTAAAATGAAGCCCGGCGAAAGCATAACGCTTCAGACGTCGTTCTCTCCGGCGGACGCTTTTGACAACAGGTTATTCTTTGTTTCTCTCAATGAGGATATTGCAGCGATTGACATCGAAAGCGGAGAAATAAAAGCGCTGAAAAGCGGAGAGGCGACAATCCGCTGTGTTGCCGCTTCGGGAGTTTATTCCGACTGTGTTATCACGGTCAGCGACACAGGCGGTTCGTCAATTATTGAAAAAATCAAAAACAATCCCGTCGTTGCCGCCGTGTGTTCCGGAGCAGCCGCGGTTGCCGCGTTTTTCGTGTGGCTCATAAGCCATATTGCCGGATGGTTCAAAAAATAAAAAAAGAATAACAAAAGAGATTACCGGGCAGTCCAAAGACTGCCCGGATTTTTGTTGATATATTATTTACACATTTCGATTTCTATGGCGTTTGTCATATATTCAAATGTTATTTTTACTATTGTGTTGTCATCGGGAACTGTGAATCTGCTTTTATGTCCGTCGCCCGAATAAGGGAAACCGCGGTTTTTGCAGACGCAGGCGGAAAGAGTGCCCCAGGTGGAAATGCCGAAATCGTATTCACCCGCGAACGGCATTATGAAGCTTAATGAGTATTTGCCATCGCCCACATAATACATACGGGTTATTTCGCTGTTGGAGTCGTTTGCCGTCGCGCCCACATACGGCTGAAAGCTGCCGTAAAGAACGACTTTTTCGGGCAGGCGGACTCCCGTTGCGGGGTCGTCAACATCCTTTGCGCCGAAATCAAGAATATCGGAGGGATTTGCAAACCTGCGGTATTTTTCATATCCGCCGTTGAGCAGGCGGGCGGCTGTGTCTTCCTGCGAAAAACCGCCTGGGCAGTTTTCACTTTTGTTGTTGAGCTTGTAAAACGGAAAACCGCCGACCTCCTCGCCGCTGTGCAGGGGTCTCCGAAGCGGGAATGCGAAATATGCGTCGGGATTGTTGACTGCAGTCCACTTGAAGGTGTAGTCGAGGAATGTGTTTCTGTATTCCTCATCGCGTGAAGCAAACCAGGCAATCTGGTCATAGCCCCACCACTGAGCCCAGGCGCGCTGTTCATAAGTAAGATTCTCGTGCGCCCAATTATCTTTGCCGCCCCAGTTGTCATACTCATAGAGGAAGGGAAGCGCTTTTTCGTAAACGCCTTCGGGTGAGATTCCGCCGCCGGATTTGCCCTCGCGCACGAGGACGATTTTTTCGCCTTCACGGTCAGTCACGGGGTAGCGTGTAAGCGGCATTGCGTTGTAGTCGAGCAGACTTTTGCCGTTGACTACGAGAGAATGCGAGTGGGCGTCAAATAAAACCTTGTGCCTTCTTGCGTGCTCCCTGCCGTATTGACGAAGCATTCCGATTACTCTGCCTATGCATTTGTAATTCCTGTCAAGGGCTGTGTAGAGATGAATCTGCCCCATATGAAACGCCTCATAGCCGCAGTCGATATAGCGGACACCGCGGTAATAAAACCACATCTGTGTTTCGGGGCGTGAAATGTCGGGCATACATTCCCAGGTGTCGGAACCCTTCGGGAACAGGCAGGCGTCGTAGTCGAAGAATCTGTCTTCATAAGGCAGGTCAAACGCTTCAAAAACAAAGCGGGGAACTTTAACACATTCGACATCTTCACGGTAAAGCGCTTCAAAAATGCACGCCTGCAAGATGATTTCGGGATCTGCCGCGTGTATTTTTTCCGCCGCAGCGCGTGAACGTTCAAAATGCTCCTCCTCTGGCATTTCGCCCTTCCAGATTCCCGACGCTCTGCCCAAAAATTTTATGCCTGCCTTAAGCATAACCCTTATGTCATCGTCGAGGGTGTCGCTCATATAAATCCACTGCGCCGTTGCCGCGTGTGAAAGATAGTATTCAAGAACCTTTCTCGGCATTGAGCCGTCAAAACAACCTTCGCTCATAGTCAGACCTCGTCGTATTTATTTTTGTATTCAATCAGCTCTTTTTCGGTAACATAGCCCGAAAGAGCGCCGACCTTTGTTACCGCCTTGCCGCCGGTAACATTGCCGAAGGCGATGCAGTCCCTGAATGAATAATCATAAAAAAGTCCGTAACAGAAGCCCGCAAGGAAGGCGTCGCCCGCTCCGGTGGAATCGACATTGACAAACTCGTCAATGCTCTTTTTGAAGAACAGTCCGTTTTCATCTATGCCGAGGCAACCGTCTTTATCGACCTTGACAACGACATTTTTGAAATACCTTTTAAGAGAATATACCGCATCTTCGGCGGAGGAACAGCCCGTGATTTTAAGCGCCTCTTTGCGGTTGGGCGTGTAGTAATCGGCGATTTCGAGCAGGTCGCCGTATTTTTCAAAGCTCAGCCCGTCATCCCAGCCCGTGTCAAGAACGGTGATTGTGCCTTCGCTTTTAAGTTTTTTATAAACTTCGGTAAAACCGCCGGGAGACATAAGACAGATTTTTGCGCCTTTTGCGAGATTGTAAAACTCCCCGCACGCCCTGTCATCGGGTTCAAAAGTGCCTTTGCCGTAGCTGACAAAGCTTCTGTCGCCTTTCAGGATGATTGCGCTGGTAATGTTGAGCGGAATGTCGCTGCCGCGGTAGAGATTGAGCGGCGTGACATTGTTTTTTTCATACTCGTTTTTTGCAAATTCGGAGAACATATCGCTGCCGAGCTCGGTGGCGATTTTTGTTTTTATGCCCAGTCTGCCGAGGTTAATGAGAGTAGCCGGCAGACCTCCTCCGAGCTGGAGAGAGAATTTGTCGGTGAAAACCTCTTCGCCCGGTTCGGGTATTTTAGGCATATTCTGATAGAGAAGGTCAACATTTGTTGAGCCCGCGCCTGCTATAAAACTCATTTCCAGCCCTCCGTGTAATCTTTGTTGTGCTCAAGGTATGCATCGACAAGTTCATTTGCGAGAGAATAGCTTGCAACAAGCGGGTGAAGGGTAAGCGCTTCGACCGCCTTTGTTCTCGATTTCTCTCTTATGGCGGCGCTTGCCAGGCGTTCATATATTTTCACTCTGCGGATGAGTTCGAGATTCTGTTCGTCAACCTCGCCGAAATAATGCGGATATGCTTCGCCGTCTTTTATATCGCAGGTGATTTCGACAACATCGCCGTCTTCAAGCCCGGATATTGCCCCGTTGTTGGGAACGCAGAGAATCATTGAGCCGGTCTCACCGCTTTGCGAAATGCGGATGAAATCAAGCGCCACTCCTGCATAGCCGCCGTCATCCTTCTCAAAGATGTCAAAATGCCATTTTGTCTGCCTTCTGACTCCAGATTCCGCCGCCATATAGTTGTTTTCGCGTTCGCCATACCAGTGCTCAAAAATTGAAAGCGCCTTGTCAAAGTCCTTTTCAATATCAATCTGCTCAAGCTCGGCAGTCATCTTTTTATTGATTTCGGCTATCTGTTCGCCTCTTGTCTGCGGAGCGTTGAGAATATTGGCTACGGCCTTTTCACGATAATAGAAATAGTAGAGATATTCGTTGAGAACGGCGTTTCGCTCAAGCAGAAGGGATTTGTCAAAATAGCGCAGGTCTGTGTCGGTGTAGGCTTTTTCGTTATTGATTATATCGTAAAGAACCTCTTTGCCGTCGATTTTTATGCTTTTGAAATATGAGAGGTGGTTGAGCCCGTAAACCTCGCCCTTTGCGCTGCCCTCTTTTGCACCGTAGAGCTTTTCAAACGTTCTCAGCATACCGGACGGAGCGTCGCAGATTCCGTAGGTGAAATCGTAACCCATATCTCTGAGAGTCTGAGACACGACGCCTGCGGGGTTTGTAAAATTGAAAACCTTGCAGCCGGGCTTTGAATATTTTTTTATAAGCTCGCAATACTCTGCGAGAGCGCCGACGCTGCGCATTGCAAACGAGAAGCCCGCCGCCCCCGTGGTCTCCTGACCGAGAACGCCTTTTGAAAGGGCAATTCTTTCATCCCGGACGCGCATATCGTCTTCGCCGACGCGGATTGTTGTTATTACATAATCAGCATCTTTAACCGCCTCAACCGCATCGTTGGTAAGTGAGAAGCTGACATCGGGGTTTATTCTTTCTGCCACGGTTTTTGCCATTTTGCCGTAAATGCCGAGTTTTTTCTCGTTTATATCCATGAACACAAGCTCATTGATGCCGAGCGAATCTGCCTTCTGAACTATGCTTTTTGCGAGAAACATTGAGCGGACTCCGCCTCCGCCGATTACTGCGAGTTTCATATTATTCCCCTTTCGGTGCTGAAAATATACATTATAATACTACTATAAATATAATAATAATTCAACGCAAATATATTTTGTTTTATATTTCTTATTGAAAATTAACATTTGAAAATGTATAATTAATTACAGTATTTTTACCGGAGGGATATATATGCCGTTTACCCTTGATAAGTATTATGCGCCGGACTTTGAAAAAGAGATTTTCACGAATGCGCCCGACGCTCACATTGAGCCCGCTCCGAAAGACGGAGTGGCTCCCGACAACTACCACGCGATGAGCATTTTTCCCGAATACTTCAAGATAGACGGCAGCTGGCTGCTTGCGGTTGAAAGCCGTATGGACTGTGTGCCCGTTTACGAAAACGGCAGAATACTCGTCAGGGAGTTCCGCCATTTAAAGCAGGGCGACCTGATTGTATGCGGAAGAACGGAGAAATGCGAAGAAGGCATATATGTTCATTCCGACGGTTTCAGGGAGGACGCCGACCTGTCTGAAACATTTGCCTTCCGCCAGGGGCATTCGAGAGAGAGCTCCTTCTCGCGCGATTACGACGAGCTATACAAAATTCTGAGATACGACCGCGACAACGGCAAAATCGTATGGGTTATGGGCCCCGCATTTTCATTTGACCACGACGCAAGGGATGCGTTTTCGCGTATTATTGCGGGCGGATATGTTCACGCAGTGCTTGCGGGCAACGCACTGGCAACGCACGACCTTGAGGGCGCTTATTTAAAGACGGCTCTGGGTCAGAATATATACACACAGAAAAATCAGCCCAACGGGCATTACAACCATCTCGACACAATAAACAAGGTGCGCTACTACGGCTCCGTTGCCGGTTTTATTAAAAATGAAAATATTGACAACGGCATTATTTACAGTTGTGAAAAATACGGAGTGCCTTATATTCTGGCGGGCTCAATACGCGACGACGGTCCGCTGCCGCCCGTTCTCGGCAACGCTTATGAGGCGCAGGATGAAATGAGAAATCAGATAAGAGGCGCCACAACGGTTATCTGTATGGCAACAACTCTGCACTCAATAGCTGTAGGCAACATGACGCCGTCTTACAGAGCTCTGCCGGACGGCACGGTGAGAAAAATCTATTTTTACTGTGTTGACATTTCGGAGTTCACCGTCAACAAGCTGACGGACAGGGGCTCGCTCTCATCCAAAGGAATCGTTACCAACGCACAGGATTTTATAGTCAACATTGCAAACGGGCTCGGAGTATAAGCAGGCAGTTTCAAATAATCCGAAAGGGTGAAAATATGAACCGTTTAGTTCTCAACCTCGAAAAAAAATACCAGATATTTGAAAATTTCGGCGTATCTGCCGCCTGGTGGGCGCAGGTAATCGGCGGCTGGAGCGAGATTGACGAAGAGTCCGGTCTGCCGAAAAGGGAGAGAATCTCTCAGCTTCTTTTTGACAGAGATAAAGGAATAGGCGTGCGCTGCTACAGATACAACCTCGGAGGCGGCTCTGCGCAAAGCGGAAAGGGCAAATTTGGAGAAGAATCACGCCGCGCCGAAAGCTTTGACACAGACGGCGGCTATGACTGGAACAGAGATGAAAACGCCGTTTGGATGATGAATCAGGCGTTGAAGGACGGAGCTGAAGAGGTTATTTTCTTTGTCAACTCCCCTCCCGAACGCTGGACAAAAAACGGCAAGGCGCACCTTGACAAAGCGTTCAGAACTAATCTGGCACCCGAAAACTACGGTAATTTTGCGAACTACTGCCTTGACTGTGTTGAACACTTCAGGGCGCTGGGCGTGCCGGTAAAATACCTTTCACCCGTAAACGAGCCGGTCTGGAAGTGGACGGGCGGTCAGGAGGGCTGCCACTACAAGCCCTCGCAGGTGAGAAAGCTTATGCGGGTTTTTGTTGACGAGATAAACAAGCGACCCGCCCTTGCTGACCTGAAGCTTTCCGGTGCGGAAAACGGAGACATACGCTGGTTCAATAAATCATACTGCCGCATTATGCTCGGCGATAAAAAGATAAGAACAAAAACGGATGCTATTGACACGCACTCGTATTTTCTCACGCCCGACATTCCCGTTATTTCGCACTTCATAAAGAACAGAATTGCTTTTATGAAGAGATTTAAAAAATATATGGACAGACGTTTTCCCGGCGTTCCGATAAAGACGAGCGAATGGACTCACATGCAGGGCGGAAGGGATTACGGTATGGACTCCGCTCTTGAACAGACAAAAGTCATTATGGAGGATCTGACAATTCTCAATGTCGCCTCCTGGCAGTTATGGATTGCCGTTTCAAACGTTGACTACTGCGACGGTCTTATTTATGAGAACGATGAGCCGCGCACCTTTGAGCTGACCAAAAGATATTTCGCCTTCGGCAATTTTTCAAAATATATTGAACCGGGAAGCGAGCGTTTTGACGTTGACGCAGGCGCCGGTCTCAACGCGGTCGGTTTCACCAAAGACGGCAGAAGCGTTGTTGTTATTGCAAACCGGAACTGCGAAGATATTCAGCTGGAAATACCGGAAAAGACAAAAGAAATATATGTTACGAGCGACCGGTATTCGCTCACGGCATTTGAACCCGTTAAAGAATTTACCATCCCCGCAAAGAGTGTAACAACAATTATTATCTGAGGATGTGCTTTTGTGATTGAAAAAATCAAAGGCTTCATAAATGAAATAATCGCCTACTGGCGTGTGCCTGCATCGGGAGACAGCGTCGCTTACAGAGAATACCTTATGCTCTCGGTCGGCTGGCTGGGAATGCGGCTGGCAACAGTTTTCGGCATAGCGTTTGCCGTAAACAATCCGTTTACGGCAATGACCTTGCATATGACGCACCGGGACCTTCTGATTTTCGGCTATATATGCACGGCAATCGGCTATGATCTTGCCCCTCTGAACGCCTATATTATTGACAATCTGCATTCGCGCGACGGCAAATACCGCGTGTTTGTAAAACTCGCCGTGCCCTCGGGAATACTGTCGCTGTTTGCCCTTTTCTTCCCGTATGAAAAGCTCGGATATATTCCGATGGTTATCTCGCTTTTCCTTATAGGTCAGATTCAGGGCTATGTGCAGGGCTGGTATTCAACGGGTGTGAGCAACCTGGTTTATGTTATCTCACCCAATTCGCAGGAGCGTGTCAGAATAATGACCGTTTCATCGCTTGTGCATAACTTTGCGCCGAGTCTGACAGGGCTTCTCATTCCCGTTCTCAGCGATGTGTTTGCAGACGGCGACCTTTACAACATAAAGACATACCGTATGATTTACCCTGCTTTTATTGTCATAGGCGTTATTATGAGTATGGCGGCTTATTACGGTGTGAGCGAGAGAATAGTAGTGCCTAAATCAAGGGTTACAAAGGTCGGTCTTGTTGATGCGCTGAAAGCCGTTTCAAAGAACAAGCTGTTCTGGATAAAATGCTCCGACAACTGGAACAACTTTATGGAAGACAGCAAGAACGTGCTTATGCAGTGGCTTTTCTACTATGGCAAGGTCGGCTCAATGACTACCTACGGCGTGATGGACACTCTCTCATACAACTCGTCAATGTGGGCTATGCTCGCCTCCCCATGGCTTATTGACAAGCTCGGCAAAAAGGGTTTCAAGCTCACAAAGAACATTTTGCAGATATTCATAACACTCGGCCTTGCGCTGACCTACAAAAAGAGTCTTGCCCTTATATTCGTGTTCTATTTTCTCAACAGATTCTGGGAGACAACGGAGGTTGTTGACAGGGCGATGGAATCGGATATACGCGACTACCAGCAGTATATCAGCGGTGAACGCATAGACGGCTCGTTCGGCGTTGTTGACACCTATGTGGGCGGTGCGGTAGGCGCCGTGACAAATCTGTTTGTGCCCTGGGTTTACAAGCGCAACGGCTTTGACGGGACTGACTATTCCGTTCTCAATGTATATAACGAAAACGGCACGTTCAACAGCGGCAACGTGCTTTACACCCTGCTTGACAAGCTTTTGATGATTTCGCTTGTGGGCGCGGTGATAGACGTTCTGCCGTGGTTTCTATATGACCTGACGGAAACGGATCAGAAGGCGGTAGTGCGCGCAATCAGACTGCGAAGCGCCGTTGAGGACAAAAAAGCGGGAATACTGCAGGATGACCTTTACTGCGAGGCGTGTGAAGCGCTCAACAGTATGAACGAGTATATCGACAAAGATAAGCTTGCAAAGATAAAAGAGGACCCCGCCCTTGACAGTAAAGAAATCAGGGCGCGGAACAAAGAGATAAAACAGCACAATGAAGAAAAAGAAATAGCAGAGTTTATGAAGCGCGAACTCAACCGCTACGGAACCTCGTTCGGCACAGAGTTTATCAAGCTCTGCCGTCTTATGGCGCAGAGTGAAGCGGGAGACACCGAAACGGATTTTGAAAGAATCGCAGTATCTCTTCCGCAGGGAGAATGCAAGGAGGAGAGAACGCTGCGCTCCGATGCAATCGGCATGGCGCGTGCTGTAAAACGCAGTGCGAAAGAGCTTGAAAAACACCCCGAAAGCGCAAGCGAAGAAATCTCCGCAGACGAATACGAGTGCCTTTTTGACCTGCCGGAAGATACAAAGGAACAGCGTACGGAAAAGCGTCTTAAAATCAGGGTTGCAAACCGCAAGCGAAACCGCTACGGCAGAATAATGAAACCGTATATCTGGGCGCAGAGGCACGTGGTTTTGTGCGACGCATACGAAAACATCGACTCGTTCACGGCTGATTACCCGCAGGCAAGGCAGCGGCTTGACGAAAAGCATCTTGCAGAAAAGAAAGCTGCCGAGGAGGCAGCGGCAAAGCGCAGACTGGAAGCGCAGGCAAGGCGGCTTAAAAAGCAAGCAAAATAACAAAAACATAAACCGACGGAGTGACTGATATGATTATGCGGATTCTCAGCGCCTTTGCGGCGTTTTTTCAGATAATATTATTTGCACTGAGCGGGAGTGAACACATTTTGAACGTCAACGTTTTTGAAGAGCATCAGGTGTTTGAGGGCTTCGGAACATCATCGTGCTGGTGGTCACAGCTTATTGATGATGAAAAGCAGGCGGATGAAATCGCCCGCTTGCTCTATGACAAAGAAACCGGGCTGGGGCTTAAAACCTACCGCTACAATGTGGGCGCGGGTGAAAATGACATTGAAGGGTCGAAAATCTGGCTTCGTGAAAGAAGAACAGAGAGTTTTTATTATCTCAACGAGTCAACGGGTAAACTCGAATACGACTTCACCCGTGACGCAAACGCCCGCAGAATGCTTGACAAGGCAATAGAATACGGCGCACAGGAGGTTATTCTTTTTTGCAATTCCCCGCACTGGTCAATGACTCAAAACGGCAGGGGCTACGGCGGAGACGACGAGCATAAGAGCAATCTGCCGGAAAAGAATTACCAGTTCTTTGTTGACTACCTTCTGACTGTTGCCGACAAATTTGTTGAAATGGGCTACCCTGTTGTTGCGATTTCACCCGTAAATGAACCGCAGTGGGGCTGGAACGGCGATTACATTTCACAGGAGGGCTGCCATTTTGAGCCGGACGAGTGCGTAAAACTGCTTGAAATGTTTGCTGTTGAAATGCAGAAAAGAGGCGTAAAATACGAGCTCAGAGGTCCGGAGAGCGGTCAGCTGACATGGCAGTATTACGATTACATTGACAAATACCTTCAAAGCGATATTCTCAAAAAATACTGCACACACTACAGCGCTCACAGCTACTGGATGGACAATGACCTCGGCGCCAAGGCGGCATTCGGTGAAAAGATGGCTAAGGAATATCCCAGTGTTAAATTTGAGATGAGCGAATGGTGTGAGCTGCCGCAGAAGCTTGACACGAAAAGCATTGACAGCGGGCTTTGGATGGCTGACATTATGGTTCAGGATTTGTCGCTTATGAACGCCGTCGGCTGGTGCAACTGGACTGCGGTGCACGGCGACGGGCTTATAGACAACGAAAGAGGGTCGCTCGAAATACTCAGCAGATATTGGGTTTACAAGCAGTTCAGCCGTTTTATTACGCCAGGCATGGTGAGAGTCGGCATAGCCGACAGCGAGAAAGACAGCGGCCTTTCGTGCGTGTGCTTCAAGAACGGACTTCGTTCGGTTGTTGTAATAGTCAATAAGAACGAAAACGCACAGACAGTAAAGCTTACCGGTGTTGCAGGCAAACGCAGCGCATATATAACCGCAGAGGGAATCAACTGCGAGCAGGATGATTCGATTATCAGCGGTCAGAAAATCAATCTGCCCGCAAAATCTGTGGTTACTGTTACGGTCGGTTATTGAATTGAAACGACAGTCAATTCAATAACTGACATTCATAAATGGTTACGCTGAAAAAAATGATCTGTAAGCAGGCGCTGACTGCATTTTTTGAGGGACAAGAAATCCTTTACACAAAAATGCCGCAGAACATGGAGATTTGTAAGATCGGACTTGATGTCTGGTAGACAAATCTGCCGTTGTTCTGCGGCTTTGATTTAATATATAAACAAATACCGGCTTATCCCGGTGTTTTATTATTTCTGAACGGCTTTGCCGTTTTTCTGCGCTTCGTCAAGTTTTCTTTCGCGGCGGTGAAGCGTTTCATCCGTCTGCGGTCTGATATCGCCCGCTTTGGTGAGCGCCCACTTTGTAAGACTGGGACCGATAAGCTGGTTAATCAGCACTGCGAAAAGCACAATGTTGCGTATGAGGTCGCCGTCGCCGGGCAGCTCTGCCGCGGTAACGCACATTCCGAGCGCTACGCCCGCCTGCGGCAGAAGGGTTATGCCGAGATATTTTTCAATATTCCCGTCGCAGCCGGAGAGTTTTGCCGAATACTTTGTGCCGTAGTATTTGCCGAACGCCCTGAAAAATGTGTAGGCAAGACCGATTACAACCGCCATAATCTTTGAAAAAACGGTAAGGTCAAGCTGTGCGCCCGAAAGCACGAAGAACAATTCGAGTATGGGGCCCGTCCAGCCGTCCGCCACCTTCATAATTTCGTCTGAGAGCGGGCACATATTGCAGAACACGCTGCCGAGCATCATACATACCAGAAGAGGAGAAAAGCCGATTTTAACGGGTCCTGCCTTAAATTTAAGCATAGATATTGCGACGGTCAGGAACACGAAGCTGATTGTCATTACAAGTCGGTTTGTGTTCGAATGGAACATCGCCTCGATTTTTGTGAGCACAAAGCCCGCAACCGCTCCGAGAACGAGGGAGACGCCGATTTCAATAAGAGGGTCAACTATTATTGAAAAAACATCCGGCGATCCCGTTTTGAGTGCCTTCGCTATGCCAAAGGATACGGCAAAGAGCACAAGACCCACCGCATCGTCAAGGGCGACTATCGGCAGAAGAATATCTACTACGGGACCCTTCGCCTTATACTGGCGCACAACCATAAGCGTTGCCGCAGGCGCTGTTGCCGCCGCTATTGCGCCGAGGGTGAGAACAGCGGGAATTGAGAGAACACCCGGCTTTAAAAAATGGATGATTATAAGCCCGATATCTGTAACGGCGGTTGCGGCGCACGCCTGGACGATGCCGATTATTGTCGCCTGTTTGCCCGTTTCGCGAAGCTGTGAAAGACGGAACTCGTTGCCGATTGAAAAGGCGATGAAGCCGAGCGCCACATCGGAGATAACGCCGATGCCGTCGAGCTCCTCATAACTCTGAAAACCGAGACCGGGCACGCCGATGAAGGCGGTAAGCTTGCCGAGAAGGCAGGGACCTATAAGGACGCCGGCTATGAGATACGCCGTGACGTCGGGCAGGTTGAATTTTTTGAATACTCTGAGGCGGGTCAGCAGAAGGCCGACCGCCATGGCTATTGAAATTGACAGCAGTGTGGTGCTCATTTTTTGTTCCTCTTTTTTGAATCATTATTCTGTCAATAATATTATTACAAATCAAATGTAAAAACAATGGCGTAAAATAAGAAATCCCCGCCCCGAGGCGAGGATTTTTTATTGATTTTTACTTGTCAGTCTGATTTCTGAGCTTTTTCAATTTGTTTTCATCAATATTGCCGTCGGCAATTTTGCTGTCAACCCAGAGTTTAAGCGAGCCCGCATCGGCTATGAGGCGTTCAAGCTCGTTCTGAATCAGAACAAAATCTTCGAGCTCTGTGTCGTCATCAATTTTGCCGTCGCAGGTGATTTCGATAAGACGGTCCTTCTGCGAGTTTAGCTTGTTGTTGGCGGCAAGCAGGTCGAGCACAATCTCTGAGACGGGCTTTTCTTCCACGACTCTGAAGCGGCTCTCTCTGCCGATGGCGCACTCCCTTGCGCAGTAGTAGCTGCAGAGGTTCGGCTTTTTATATGCCTTCTGCATAGCGACCACCTCTTCGGGCGTTGCCGCAGATTTTTCGCTCTCAATTTTTTCTATTCTGCTGTCAGATATCCATTCGAGCTCTTCGCTCGCCTGGGCGCGTGTAAGACCGCACGCCTCTCTGCACAGCTGATACATATTTTTATTGGTTTTTGAAGACTGTCTGCCCATATAAACAAACTCCTCTGTCGGTTTATACGGGCATTATAACACATTATTGTCAGGTTTTAAAGACCTATTTGGGGCGTTGCCGGAAATCTTTAAGGGATTGTCTGTGCCGTGTTCCGGTTTTTCGGCAATCAGACGGCAAAGCAGTCGATGTCGTCAAAATCGGGCTCCTCAAAGCCGTCGAGAATTCCCGACATACGGAGTTCTTCAAGCTCGAATCTGTCGTTCTCGCTCAGGCAGGGCTCGCCGTAAATTGACTCATACTCCTGCATTCCGTCGGTGAAGAGGCGGTCGGTTTCTGCGTTAAAGCCGTAGCCGCTCTCGTCACAGCCGTAAATTGAATCATAAATTGCTTTATAAGTCATTTTTCACACCTCTTTCTTATAATTACATAATTGTTTTGTTTCTGTTATTTCCTTCAGCCGGCTGTTTTTACCAGATGAAAAAGAATGCGGGCAGGAATATCAAGCCCAGCACCGAAAGAACAGCCAGAATGATGAAGGGCAGGCAGCCGCATCCGCAGCCGCTGCATCCGCAGCCGTTGTTGTTCATCGATATTCCTCCTTTCGTTTTACTGCACCTATATAATATCACCGCCGCATACGGCAATAAATAATTACAGGGGTGAAAAGGTGCGGTCTATTTTTGCATTTGCAGCGAAATAAACGGTTGTATTTTTCGGGGCGGATAAATACTGCCTTGTAATATTCAAGACAATATGAGATAATTAATACTGAACTGAAAAACGGGATTGGCGGTCCGTCGGTGCGCCGGCTGTTCCGCATTGATCCGGGAGGATTGTTTATGGTAAAAAAAAGCTTATCTTTTATTCTTGCAATAATAATGATTTTCGGGGCGGTTTCTATGGGAATATCGGTTCACGGCGAAGATGTCAATGCAATTTATGTCAGCCCGCAGGGCAGCGACGAAGCTGACGGCAGTTTTGAAAATCCGCTGGCGACAATAGCTGCGGCAAAAGAGCTTGCAAAGGAAAAAGACGGCGATGTCACTGTATATTTCAGGCAGGGAACATACACTGTTTATGACACGGTCGCTTTCACATCAGCTGACAAAAGCGGAGTGACCTACAAAGCGTATGAAAACGAAAAGGTTGTTTTCACGGCGGGCGTGCCTTACTCCGGTTTTGAAGAATGCACTGTAAACGGAGTAAAGGCATTTAAAAAGAATGTCGGCAAAAATGCGGATTTCAACATTCTTTTCAGCGAAAAAACAACATTGAAGCGCACAAGATACCCCGAGAGCGGATATCTCTATATTAAAGATGTCGATGAAAAATACTGCATCAACCCAGACCTTGAGGTTGACGCGAATTATCACAAGGGCTACACCGCCTTTGTTGCGGACAAAAAAGATATTCCGCAGATGAAAAACGCACAAGACGTTGTTGTGCGCGTGCTTCACTTCTGGAAGGATGAAATTCTCGGCGTTAAAAGCTATGAGCAATCAACAGGGCTCTTGCAGTTCACAAAGCCGTCTTCAATGACCTTTCACAAAAACGAACGCTATTTTCTTGAAAACGTTTTTGAGGCGCTTGACAAGCAGGGCGAGTGGTATCTTGACAAGGCGCAGGGCGTGCTCTATTACATTCCCTCTGAGGGTGAGTCAGCCGCAAATCTCACGCTTTGGGGCGGCGAGACAGAGACGCTCATAAGCATTGACGGTGCGGACGGCATCTGTTTTGAGAAAATCATTTTCAGGGGCAACGGGTTCAATGTTCCCGAAAAAAGAGATTTTTCTCAGGCGGCATACGATGCACCGACCTGCATTGCCTGCAAAAACGCAAAGGGCTTTAAAATACAGAACTGCGAGTTCAGGGACATAGCCGCATGTGCCGTATTCATAGGCGACAACGTGCAGGATTCCGCAGTTGACAGCTGTATTTTTGACAATATCGGCGCTCAGGCGGTTTATATAAGAGGTGAAAACCTCGGAGACGGCGACAGCCGTGTGACAAAAAGCATTGATGTTACAAACAATCTTATTTCGGGCTACGGCAGAGTTTTCTATAACGCAGTCGGTATTCTGATAATCAACGCAAACACAATCAATGCGAGCAGCAACGAGATTCACAACGGCTATTACACAGCGGTTTCGGTCGGCTGGGTCTGGGGATACTCGCACAACATCACATATAACAACAGAATCTGCAACAATCTTATCTATAATATAGGTCAGGGCTGGCTGTCGGATATGGGCGGAATCTACACTCTGGGCAACCAGAAGGGCACGGTGCTCTCGGGCAACGTTATTCACAATGTAGCGGCAGACCCCGGTGAAGGCGGCTACGGCGGATGGGGAATCTACCTTGACGAGGGCTCATCGTTTATTCTTGTTGAGAACAATCTGACCTACGCCTGCGGCAGCGACGGCTACCACCTGCATTACGGCAGCGACAACATAATACGCAACAACATTTTCGCACTCAACGGCGAGTCGCAGGTTCGTGTTGTTTCAAATCCCGGCCGAGTGGAAGGCGGCAAAAACACAGCCGCATTTGAGAACAACATACTGCTCTCCGACGGCAAGGTGATGGCTTTCTCGCGCCTCAACGACAAAGAGGCATACACCGAAAAAGGCAATATAATGTGGGATCTTACATACGGAAACGACGTTTATTCAAGCACCGACTCAGCGGACAAGGCAATGAGTTATGAGACGGCGAAGCGCAGAGGCTGGCTTGAAAATTCGGTAACGGCGGACCCGATGTTCAAAGACGCGAAAAACTTTGACTTTGAAATAAAAGACGGCTCACCCGCGCTCGAAAACGGTTTCAGAAAAATCGATTATTCAAAAGCGGGCACAAAGGCGGGCACGGTTCTCGGCATTTCGCTCGAAGGCGGAACAACGCCGTATAACGCTCAGTCGGAGGCAGTTGAATACACTGCGGCGAGAGAGCCGTTCCACATATTTCTCGTTATCTGGTATAAGATTGTTGATTTTTTCACGGGGTTGTTTAAGAGATAAAAAAGAAAAAACGGAGTCTGCTTTCGGGCGGACTCCGTTTTTGATTGTTCAGTTTTTATGTTTCGGGAGCGCTCCCGATGTCGTCAACGGTAACGGCGTAGATTTCCTCCTGAGAGGCGCCTGCGTTTGCGCGGCGTTCTCTCTCCTCAAGCACTGCAATGACCTGTTTGTGTTTTTCGTCGGTGTAATCCCAGAACAGAACGTAGGGAATACAGCACAGTATATGGCCGATGAGGTCGAAGGCAATACTTATCACCATGCACTTGCTTCTTATGTCGTCGCAGAAGAGGATGTCGTAGTCGGATGTAAAGCCGATGCGGTAGAAGAGTATGGGGATGATAAGCGAAATAATCGAGGTGAAAGGACTTATGAACCAGTCGGTGATTGTGCCCTGATAATTTTCAAGACGCTCGCCGCTTAGATACATCTGATAGTCCTTGAGACGGACATCCATATCGCCCTGTGAAAGGGAGATGGCGGAGTTGAGCATATCGCCGACGCACATTGAAATAAGCATTACAAGGCCCGACATAAAGTAGTTGTCGGCAAAAACGGAGCAGGCGATGATATAGCCCGCCGACTGCGCCGCAAGAACAAGGCGCTTGAAAACAATAAGCGTTCTGTATTGGAAGCGTTTTCTTATCCACGGTGAGAGGAAGGCGCCCGGGTTGCCCATCATGGCAATCAGGTTTTTGACTATTACCATTATGATGCCTCTCTCACGCCAGGTGTAGATGAGGATGACGTCTCTTATTCCGAGACTGCCATTGCCGAGAGCGTCAATGAGGGCGCTCAGCGCGTTAATCCAGATATATTTGTTTTTGAATATTCCGTGCACGCCGTCCCAGAACGGAATATATTTTTTCTTCTCAACGGGCGGCTGCGGAATACGCTCTTTGATGTTGCCGAGACCTGCAAACATAACGACGGTGCAGAACATCATCATAATCGGTATGATGTAGCGGTAGGTGTTGATGTGCGTGATGTCGCCCGTGAGCGCGGCGGCAAGAACGGGGAGCAATGACTCAACAAGTATGGAGTTGAGCAGGTGGCTGAGCTTTTCGGGGTATGCGCGCACGAGCATTCTCTCATGCGGGTTTGGCGAGATTGTGGATGAAATGCTGGTAGCGCTGTTGGTGTAGCCATACATACCGTAAAGCTGGAAGAGCAGGAAGAGCTGCCAGATTCTTTCGGTAAGAGGGTTGTTGTAAAGGGGAAGCCAGCATATAAGCATTACGAGAATCATGCAGGGAATAACGTTGAAATATGCAAAGAGCTTGTATCTGCCGAGCTTCGGGAGCCATCTTTTGCGTATGAAGATGCTTCTTGCGCCACCCCAGCCGACGTTTATCCAGTGCGCCGCTATGAGCTTGAAAACCGTTCTTGTGTTCATACCGGGCAGGGAGGTTATGTAGTTGTTTACCGATGCGGGCAGTGAGATTATCGCGGAGAAATCAACGGCAATAAACAGCACGCCCATTGCCGCAAAGAACAGATAAAGCGTATATATCAGCCGCTCCGTCTTTTTCGGCAGGAAGCCGAGGTTGTCGCACACTATCATATTGATAAGCGCCCAGAACTTGCCCTGAATCAGGAAAAGAACGGAGACTACCGAGAATGTGAGGACAGGCACTTCGTAATAGAAAATTACAAGGAAGCACCACTGTGAAAACGAAATGTAACCGAGAACTCTGGCAAGCGAGTAGTCGCCGCCTACGGCAAGGAAGTCCCACAGATACTCTTTGTAGGGCACATATTTGCCGGGCGCGGGAGTGTTCCAGTGAGAGGTGAACTCACCGAAAAATGATTTAAGCTTTGCGCCTGCGTTTGAACTCATTCGTTTTCACCTCCTTCGTTTTCGCCGGGCTGTCCGTCTGTTTCATCGGGTGCCGGATCCGGCTGTGTTTCATCCTCCGCCGGTTCTGCGCAAGGTTCTTCGGCATTTTCGCTGTCAGTTTCAGCGGGAATGTCGAACTCGCCGTTGACATACGCCTGATGTATTCTCTCGTTTTCTTCCTTACGCTTCGCAAGTCTTTCTTTGCCGCGTTTTGTCATAAGGAAATCGTCTTTGAAAACGTTGCGGATAATCTGGGTGCCTATGAAGGCAAAGCAGGGAATAAAGCAAATTATAAGGACTGTGAGCGCCTTTGTATTCATTGCGCCAACCGCATCCGTCTGCTGGGATTTCTGCGTGCTTTCGCCGGCATCCTGTGCCGCCTGCGCTTCATCCTGCGCATATTTTTCGTTGTTGAGCTTGTCGCAGTCTGCTCTTTGACTCCCCCAGAGCGGCTCGTTCTTGGGCTTGAAGGAGTTGTCGTTTCGCGGCTGCCATTTGCCGCCGAGGTCTATTGAAGAGTCATCCTTTGCGCCCATATAGAACAGCATATCCTCGTTGCATTTATAGAAGCAGTGGTGACCTATGTGTTTTACGGAGGCGGGGATAAACATTGCGTATTTCATATTCTCGCAGTAGCTGAAGGCATCGTTGCCGATGGTTTCAAGACCGTCGGGCAGATTGATGAGCGAGGTGTTGTTGCAGTGGAAGAAGGTCATGTCGCCGATGGATTTTACAGTTGAAGGAAGAGTTATTGAAACAAGTCTGTCGCATTTGTAAAATGCCTTGTTTGCAAGTTTTTCGACTCCTTCGGGCACTTCGTATTTTTCATCACAGGTCCAGAAGCGTTCAACCTTTATGGAATTGCCGCTGTTTTCCGTTACAAGATAATAAGTGCCGATGTAGGGCGAATAAACTTTATTATCCATAAGCTCGCTGAATTCGGAGAATTCATTGAGATAATCGAAATCGCCCGAGTAGTTGGTTTTGATAAATGTGCGGAATGCCGTGAAAAGGGTGCTCTTTGCTTCGTCGCCTTTGACATAGGTTCCGTCAACCGAAAAGCTCTCGACATTTTCGCGGCCTATGTTTGTGACCTCTCCGCCCGCTTTGACATCGTCAATGACTACCTGTGTGCAGTGGCAGATGGGGTATGAGATGAGCTCTTTCATATCCTTGGTGTAGAGCACGCCGTTTACCGAACAGTAGTTGGGGTTGTTCTCATCAACATAAAAGGCGCGGAGCGAACGGCAGTAAACAAACGCCTGATCTTCAATATATTCAACCTTGGGGCCTATGTAGATGTATCTGACATACTCGTCGCTGTTTACGGTGAATTTTGAAACGGCTATGACATCGCCCTCGGTTTCAACCCACTCGCCGTCCTGTTTTTCTATGGGGTGTCCGACGTGAATCTCCGTTATTGAGGCGTTGCCGTTGAAGCCGTCAAAGATGTAACCGCTTTTGCCGGTGCCGTTGTAATCATCCGTGTATTTGAATTCGTAGGTTTTTCTTGAAAGAGTGTTGAAGGAAAAGCTTACGGAGGCGCCTAAAACGATGATGAGAAAGATTACGAAAACCGCCCTGCCGGCCTTGCTCATTGTGCCGCCGACATCCGGTCTGGGCAGTGAGGACTGCTTGAACATAAAAAACCCCCTTAAAAGAATATAACATTGTTATTATATACTAT
>JAEEYU010000008.1 GCA_016288315.1 Clostridiaceae bacterium
CTTGCGGTGCCCAAAATTGCTTGCGGCTTGGAGCGCCGCGCAATTTTGACCGCTGCGCCTTCATCACCTCGCTTCTTCTGCCACCGGGAGCGATTCGGTGATGAAGCCCGGCACGCTCCGCGTGCCTCGGGTTCGAGATCATTTTTGCCAATAAAAATAAAACGAGGTCAAAAGACCTCGTTTTGTTTTTAAGCAGGGGCAGAAGGACTTGAACCCTCGGCACGCGGTTTTGGAGACCGCTGCTCTACCAACTGAGCTATACCCCTATGGAATGGTGGGCCACCAGGGACTCGAACCCCGGACCATTCGGTTATGAGCCGAGTGCTCTAACCAACTGAGCTAGTGGCCCGCTTTTTTAATGCTTAAATATATTATCAAAAAGAACACGGTTTGTCAATTATTTTTTTCAGTTTTTGGTTTTCGGATTTTAAAAGCAAAAAACGGTGCTGTTTTTGTTGATATTCAAGCAAACGAAGCTTATAATAATACGCATACAAAAGCAATCGTCGGGAGGCACACAGAGCATGAGCAATAAAGAAAACAAGCTTGCAAAAGAGACAATCAGATCTTTTCACAGAGTCAATGACAGCTTATGGACTCTTGTTTATAAAAATGACTATGCGCTTGACGTTCTGCTTGAATACGGCACGGACTCCATAATGAGCACGGTTAAACATCTGCAGAACACGGTGCGTGCTTCACGTCTTGCCCCGAACTCAAATAAAGACGGCTTTGCCTGCTCAACCTTTAATGCAAGAAATGAGAACGGAGCCCCGATTTTTGCGAGGAATTTCGATTATAAAGAGGCACCCTGCGTTGCGGTGTGGACCGCTCCCGAAAACGGATACAGAAGCATGGCGGTTATTGACAGCACATTTTTTATTTACGGCACAAAAATTTTTAAGATGAAAAACGCACGCAATCCCAAACGTCTCCTGGGCGCACCATATATGTCAATGGATGGTATAAATGAAAAGGGTTTTTCCTGCGCAGTGCTTGAAATAAAGGCAAAGGCAACAAAGCAGAACACGGGCAAAAAACCTATTAACACAACGGTTGCCCTGCGTGCGGCGCTTGACAAATGCAGCAGTGTTGAAGAGGCGCTGGAGCTTTTTACATCTTACGACATGCACGACCTGCTCGGCATAAGCTACCACTATCAGTTTGCAGATGCGGCGGGCAACAGCGCAATTCTTGAGTATGTTGACAACAAGCCGTATATAATCAGGCAGAAAGTGCCTGACGAGAATCTCAAACTTACCAACTATTTTCTCACGCCCGGAGGAGACAACAGCGACGGCAGAGGCGAAGACAGATTCGAACACATCGGCGAGGTGCTGAAAGAGAATAACGGCATTCTCAGCGAGAATGACGCTATGAAGCTTCTTTCGGAATGCACTCTTAATTACCGTCACAAAACGCTAAAGCATATGGTTATCACGCTGTGGAGCGCTGTATATAACTGCAGTGAGAATTCGATGCTCCTTTGCACGGGCATGGATTACGGCAAAAAATACAGGTTGTATCTTGACAAACCCGGTGAGGTTTTTGCCGTTGAATAAAACAGAACGGAAGGCGGAGTAATAACTCCGCTGTTTCTTTTTGATAAATTTCTCAAAAAAACTTGATATTTGTATATATTTACTATAAAATAAGCACGGCTATTATACAAAATAACATTTGTTCTTCGCAAAATGCGGAGTAATTCATATTTGTTTACCGGGAGAAATTATGGTTTTTTCGAGTCTTCTGTTTGTTTTTCTGTTTCTTTCGTTCAATCTGCTCTCACAGATTGTTCTGAAAAAAACCGAATATAAAAATGCGGCGATGCTCGCTTTTTCAATACTGTTTTACTGCTGGGCGGGACCGCTGTATTTTCTTTTGCTGCTCTTCGATGTTTTTGTTTGCTGGGGAGCGGCGCGTCTGATTGAAAACGCCGACAAAACCGACAGAAAAATTCTGCTTGCGTTTTCGTTGTTTGCCGTTCTGCTTGTGCTCGGAATATTCAAATACACGGGCTTTGTGTGCGGAACTCTGCAGTCGGTTTTCGGCTTCCCGAAAGAAGTCGTTTCAATAGCCCTGCCTGTCGGCATAAGCTTTTACAGCTTTCAGCTTATCAGTTACGTTGCCGATGTTTACCGCGGTCAGGTGGCAGCACAGAAAAAATTCTGGGTGCTTCTGCTTTACGCCTGCCTTTTCCATCAGTGCATTGCGGGCCCCATAGTCCGCTATTCGGACGTTGAGAAGGATATTCTCACAAGGCGTGTCAACCGTGCCGAGATAAGCAGGGGAATCAGCAGGTTCACCGTAGGTCTTGCAAAAAAAGCGGTGCTTGCCAATTCCTGTGCTGCGGTTGCCGACCTCTTCTTTGACAAAACAGCCGGTGAGCTTGCAAAAACCCCCGCTCTTGGTTTGTGGCTTGCCGGTTTTGCGTTTATGCTTCAGATTTATCTCGACTTTTCCGCTTATTCGGATATGGCAATCGGTATGGGTCTTATGTGCGGTTTCCACTACCGTGAAAACTTCAACTATCCATATGTCGCCGACTCGGTCACGGATTTCTGGCGCAGGTGGCACATTTCGCTTTCAACATTTTTCCGCGACTATGTTTATATACCTCTGGGCGGCAACCGCAAAGGCACGGCGAGGCAGGTTTTCAATCTCTTTGTTGTGTGGGGGCTTACGGGCTTATGGCACGGAGCGAGCTGGAACTATGTTATCTGGGGACTGTATTTCTTCGTCTTCCTTGTTATTGAAAAATTCTTTCTCGCAAAGAAACTGGAACGCATACCCAAAGCGGTACGGGTTGCTCTTGTTCTGATAATCGTTTATTTCTGCTGGATAATATTCAAATTTGAAGATTTTACTTCACTCGGCACCGTTCTCAAAGGTCTGTTCTGCTTCAATCACAATTCATTTGCGGGCAAAGCGGTAACTCTTGCGTTCAAATCAAATTACAGACTTCTCATATTCTCTGCTGTTGCCTGTCTGCCGCTCGGCAAAGCAGTCAGAAACGCCCTTTACAAAAAATCACAGACATCAGCTCCGGTCGGAATTGTATACGGAATATGGGACGCAGTCCATCCCGTTGTTCTGCTTGTGCTCTCGTCAATGGCTCTTGCGGGCGATACATATAATCCCTTCCTTTATTTCAGGTTTTAAGGTAAATTATGAAAAACAACAATCAGAAAAAAGTTTTAAACTCAATAAAAATTGCATTGTTCGGTCTGACGATGGCTGTTATGACGGTTATCGGTCTTGCCTGGTTCAGGCGCCCCGATGTTTCGCAGATTGAAAAACGCAAGCTTACGGAATTCCCGAAGGTGTCTCTCTCCGCTCTGGCTGACGGAAGCTGGTTCTCCGGCATTGAGACATGGTATGCCGACACCTTCCCCGTGCGTGAAAAACTTGTTAATGCAAACAACTTCTTCAAAGCACTTTACGGCAAAACCGGTGAAAAAATCGTGGGCACGGGCAAGGATGCGGACGATATTCCCGATGATGCAGGCGAAGAGGCAACACTGCCTGTTACAACCGAGCCGCAGACTGTCCGCGACGGCATTGTCAGCGACGAGGGCGGCGAGACGCTCGACGGCGTTTATGTCAGCGGTGACACGGGCTATTCGCTCTACTATTTTGTCAAAGAAAATGCGGATTGGTATGCCGCCGTTGTCAACGAGGCGCAGAAGCGTTTTGACGGCAGAGCAACCGTCTATGATATGATAGTGCCTCTCAATTCGGGCGTTGTTCTCAGCGACAGTCTTCAGAAAGAACTCAATATAAGCGACCAGCGCGAGGCAATTTCATATATCTACGGCAAGATGAACCCTGCGGTAAAAGCAGTGCCTACGTTTGATATTCTGAGAAATCACTGCGACGAATACCTTTACTTCCGCACTGACCACCACTGGACGGCTCTCGGAGCTTACTACGCCTACACAAGTTTCTGCAACGTTAAGGGTATTGCCCCGCATCAGCTTAATCAGTTCAGGACAAAAACATATGAGGGCTTTGTAGGCACGCATTATTCAGAGACTAATATTGCGAGGCTGAAAAACAACCCCGACACCATTACCGCCTATGTTCCGATGGGAACGGATAAAATGACCATTACCGATGTCAACGGCGAAACAAACGAGAACTGGCCGATAATCATGGATGTTGACAATTACCCGGCAAACAGCAAATACAGCTGCTTTGTAAACGGCGATGCAAAGCTCTGTGTTGTCAATAATCCGCAGATAACCGACGGCTCCGCCTGCTTATGCATAAAAGACAGCTTCGGCTGCGCATTTGTGCCCTTCCTCGTTGACCATTATCAATATACATACTGGATTGATTACAGATATTTCCATCAGTCGCTTTCGGCTTTTGTTGACGAGCATAATATTACCGATATCATCTTTTTGCAGAATATTTACAACACCGCTTACAAAAAAGCGATTCAGCAGATTCAGGATCTTGTCGAAAGCTGACGACAGAATATAATTAATAAAATATTTTAAAAAAGTCTTTACAAAAACGGACAGTTGTGTTATACTCCGTTTTGCACTGTGCCCGTATCTCGGTTTGCGGGTTGAACCTCCTTAAGAGGTGTTCACCTGCCGCACACTGGGAGCGAGGCAAATAATTAAATGAGGTGAAAATAATGACACAGGCAGAAAAACAGGCAATCATGGCAGAATATGCCACACACGAGGGCGACACAGGTTCACCCGAGGTTCAGATCGCAGTTCTTTCAAAGAGAATCGCAGATCTCACAGAGCATCTTAAAGTCCACAAAAAAGACAATCACTCACGCCGCGGTCTTCACAAGATGGTAGGTCACAGACGCAACCTTCTTGAATACCTTAAGAAGACTGACATTGAGCGTTACCGTTCAATCATCGCAAGACTCGGCTTACGTAAATAAGTTTGCTCAGGAGCAGGCAGGGCGCAAAACCCCGCCTGCTCTGTTACGATTATTATTCTTTTAAAGCATCCAACAGGCGGTATCGTCAGGTTTTAGCAGTTGCTCGGCAGCCTGTGCAGTCAACAGACTGCGGAGCTATTGCTAAACCCGTGCCGCCTGCGGAAATATATTATTTTAAGAAAGGCAAAAAAATGTTTTTTGAAAGCTTCAAAAAGTATGAAACCGAAATAGCCGGCCGCCCGTTCGTGGTTGAAGTCGGCAAAATGGCTCAGCTTGCCGGCGGCTCATGCCTTGTTCGCTACGGCGAAACAAACGTGCTGTGCACCGCAACAATGGCTGCAAAGCCCCGTGAGGGCGTTGATTTCTTCCCTCTCTCCGTTGACTATGAAGAGAAACTCTATTCCGTAGGCAGAATACCCGGTTCCTTCCAGCGCCGCGAAGGCAAGGCCAGCGAAAAGGCAACTCTTGCATCACGCGTTATTGACAGACCCATCCGCCCTCTTTTCCCCAAAGATATGAGAAACGATGTAGGCGTTGTCGCCACCGTTATGTCGGTTGACCCCGACTGCCAGCCCGAAATAGCTGCACAGCTCGGCGTCTCCGTTGCAATCTCAATTTCGGAGATTCCGTGGGACGGTCCCGTTGCAAGTTCCGTAGTCGGTCTTGTTGACGGCGAATATGTCATCAACCCCACTCTTGAACAGCGTGAAAAATCACAGATGTATGTAACTGTCGCTTCCACAAGCGAGCTTGTTGCCATGATTGAAGCGGGCGCAAACGAGGTTACAAACGACGAGATGTTCGACGGCATTATGTTCGCTCACGAGCAGAACAAGAAGATTGTTGAATTCATCACAAAAATCCGTGAGGAATGCGGCAAAGAAAAGGTCGACTTCCCCTCAAACGATCCCGACCCCGAAATGTTCGAGGCAATCAAGGCATTTGCCATTGATGATATCCGCGCCGCTCTTGACACAGATGACAAGCGCGTCCGCGACGAAAGACTTAAGCCCATCTATGAAGCAGTTCACGAAAAATTCGACGAAATCTATCCCGAAATGGAAGAGAAAATCGAAGACTGCCTCTACAAAACACAGAAATACGTCGTGCGCCGCTGGCTCCTTGATGACGGCAAGCGCGTTGACGGCAGAGGCATTGACGAAATCCGTCCTCTCAACGCAGAGATAGACCTGCTTGACAGAGTTCACGGCTCGGGTATGTTCACACGCGGTCAGACTCAGGTTCTCACCGTTACAACACTCGGTCCCATGAGCGATAACCAGATGCTCGACGGTCTTGATGAAGAAGATTCCAAGAGATACATTCACCACTACAACTTCCCGTCATACTCGGTAGGCGAAACAAAGCCCTCAAGAGGTCCCGGCAGACGTGAAATCGGTCACGGCGCCCTCGCTGAGAAGGCACTTCTTCCCGTAATTCCTTCGGTTGAAGAGTTCCCCTACACAATCCGTCTTGTTTCGGAAGTTCTTTCTTCAAACGGCTCAACCTCACAGGGCTCAGTCTGCGGTTCAACCCTTTCGCTTATGGCGGCAGGCGTTCCCATCAAGGCACCCGTTGCAGGTATCTCCTGCGGCCTTATCACAGAGGGCGAACGCTTTATGACAATGGTTGACATTCAGGGCCTTGAGGACTTCTTCGGCGATATGGACTTCAAAGTTGCCGGCACCAAAAAGGGCATAACCGCAATCCAGATGGACTTGAAGGTTCACGGCCTTACCCCCGCAATCATCCGCGAAGCGCTTGAAAAAACCTACAAGGCAAGATGCTATATCCTTGATGAAATAATGCTTCCCGTTATTTCCGAGCCCCGCAAGGAACTCTCCAAGTGGGCACCCAAGATGCTTACCACCAAGATTGACCCCGAAAAAATCGGCGATGTCATCGGCAAGCAGGGCAAGGTTATTCAGAAAATCTGTGCGGAATGCAACTGCAAGATTGACGTTGAAGAAGACGGCAGCATCTATGTTTCCTCCACAGATATCGACTGCGCAAAGCGCGCCATTGATATTATTGAAACAATTGCCAATGACCCCGAAGAGGGCGCAATTTACAAGGGCGTCGTAACCCGCCTTATGAGCTTCGGTGTGTTTGTTGAAATCGCCCCCGGCAAAGAGGGCATGGTTCACATCAGCCAGCTCGATGTCAAGAGAACAGAGAAGGTTGAAGACGTTGTCAATGTTGGCGATGAGATTATTGTCAAGGTTCTTCCCAAGGATGACCAGGGCAGACTCAATTTCTCACGCAGAGAAGCGCTTATTGAGGTTGAAGGTCTTGTTCCCGAAAACGATGTCTCCGATTCCTCAAACCGCCGTTCATCCGGTCCCCGCAGGAATTTCAACCGCGACAAAAAGCCGCGCAGAAATGACAACTGATAAGTAATTACATTAAATAATATTACCCTCGAACCCCCTGCATCGGGGGATTCGGGGGCAAAATGTTTTGAAAGGTTATTAAAAAATGGTAAAAAATGTTGTCTTTGATTTAGGCGGAGTTCTTGTTGACCTCAACCCCGCAAAAGTCATTAAACAGTATTTTTCGAAAGAGGACGCGGATTTTATTCTTTCGAACATCTTTTTTTCAAAGGAATGGCGCGAGGTTGACAGAGGCGTTCTCACTCCGGATGAAGCGTTTCACAAATACAAAGACGACATAGCTCCGGGTGCCTATGAGAAACTTATGGATATAATAGAGAACTGGAACGAGCACATGCCTCCCTTCGATGACGTTTACGCTCTCGTCAAAAGAGTCAAGTCGTCGGGCGCAAAGGTTTATCTGCTGTCGAATATTCCTCCCTATATTCACAAAATGTTCGGCTGCGTCCCCGCTCTTGCTCTGCTTGACGGTTTTGTCGCCTCCTGCGATGTAAAGCTTCTCAAGCCCGAAAGGGAGATTTACGAACACCTGCTTCAAAAATACAACCTGAAAGCGGAAGAAAGCATTTTCATAGACGACACGCTTGAAAATGTAGAAGGCGCAAGGGCGGTCGGAATGAAGGCGCACCATTTTGCAAATCACGACCTGGCGGCGCTTGAAGCCGCACTCAGAGAATGCGGAGTCAATATATGAACTGTTACTCTCAGGTTTTCAAAAACAGTCCCTCACTCGGCAGAATAATGAAAGATATAGACTCGGAGCGCTTCCCCGTAGGCGCAACGGGTCTTTCAAACATACACAAGGCGCATATCATAAGCTCCGCCGTTGAGCTTTACGGAATCAACGCGGTTGTCATAGTTCCCGATGAGGCAACGGCAAACCGTCTTGCAGGCGATATAATATCTTTTGGCACTCCCGCTCTCGTTCTGCCTGCAGGCGATTTCTCGTTTCACACCCAGCAGAGCGTTTCAAGAGAATTTGAGCATACGCGTCTCAAAGTTCTTGACAGAATGATTGACGGCAATTTCGGAGCGGTTGTTATGTCGGCTGAGGCAGTAAGCCAGCTGACAATTCCGCCTGAAGAACTTGCCGAACGCTGCATAACCGTCAAAGACGGTGAAAACATTGAACTTGATTCTCTTCTCTCGGTTCTTGTCAGCGCGGGATATACACGTTGTGATGAGGTTGATGGTCAGGGTCTTTTCGCCTGCAGAGGCGGCATTATCGATTTCTTTCCGCCGGATGCGGAAGAGCCATACAGAATCGAACTCTGGGGCGACACTGTTGACAGCGTCTGCACCTTTGAGCCCGACAGCCAGAGAAGAACAAAAAACGTCAAATCCGTGCGTATTACACCCGCAAGGGAGATTCTTTGCGACAGCGCTGAGCTTGTCTCAAAAATCCGTGCTTTTATGAAGGCGCATCGCCTGAAGGGCAAAGCGCTTGAAGGTGTTGAAGCGGACCTCCGTTTTCTTGAAGACGGAATAATGCTGCCTTCGCCCGACAAATACATGCCGCTTATCTACCCGCAGGCGGCGGGAGTGTTTGACTATTTCGGTGGCTCGTTTTTGTTTGTGTGCGAGAGCTTTCAGACCCGCAAGAACTTCACGGCATCGCTTGATTATATAAATGAAACGGTTAAAGCGCTTTTTGAAGAAGGTGTTCTCTGCAAAGGGCTGGACCGCTTTACTGTTACCGAGGGCGACCTGCTCTCCGCCTATGCAAACGGGCGCACAATTTATCTGGACAATCTGCCCAGAGGCAGTTTCGACACACCAGTAAAAGACCTTGTCTCAATAACTGCAAAACAGATTAATCCGTGGAACGGCTCATTTTCCGCTCTTCTTGAAGATATAAACAGTTTCGGCGACAAAAAATCTCACATAACCGCTGTTGTTGCAGGCACTCCGAAAGCGGCGGCCGCCCTTTACGGCGACCTTGAAGCAGAGGGTGAAAACGTTTATTATTTTGAAAAACCTCCGCGTGAGTTTCCTGTGGGGGCTGTAAGCGTTCTGCCCGGCGGCTTTTCATCCGGACTTGAATATACAGATGCGCACTTCACTCTTATTACCTACCTTGCAAGAACGGCAAAGCAGAAAAGCGAAACAAAAACAACGCGCGCAAAACGACCTTCAAAAAATGCTTTCAACAACCTCGATGAACTTCACAGAGGCGATTATGTTGTTCACTCGGCACACGGCATAGGTATATTCGACGGCATACAGAAGATGAACGCCGGCGACACTGTCAAGGACTACATAAAGATTCTTTATGACAAATCGGATGTTCTCTATGTGCCCGTAACCCAGCTCGATATGGTGTCAAAATATATCGGAGCAGGTGTCGATGACCGGACGGTCAAACTCAACACACTCAGCGGTAAGGATTGGCAGAAAACAAGAAGCAAGGTCAAAAAAGCCGTTGCGGATATGGCGAAGGAGCTTATTGAACTCTATGCAAAACGTATGAAGATTCAGGGGCACGCCTTCTCGCCGGATATAGATATGCAGAGTGACTTTGAGCGCCGTTTTGAGTTTGATGAAACAGAAGACCAACTGAACTGCATAAACGAAATAAAGAAGGATATGGAAAAGCCCTATCCTATGGACAGACTTCTCTGCGGAGATGTCGGCTTCGGCAAAACCGAAGTTGCTCTAAGGGCAATTTTCAAGTGCATAGCCGACGGCAAGCAGTGCGCTTTCCTTGTGCCCACAACCATACTTGCCCTTCAGCATTTTCAGACAATAACAAGGCGGTTTGACGGCTTCCCCGTTGAGTGCGCAATGCTTTCACGCTTTTGCTCGCGCAAAGAAATCGCCGCCGCAATCAGCGGACTTCGCAACGGCACGGTTGATGTTGTGGTAGGCACGCACAGGTTAATTTCAAAAGATGTTGAATTCCGCGATTTAGGGCTTATAATAGTTGATGAGGAGCAGCGTTTCGGCGTTGCGCAAAAAGAAAAATTAAAAGAGAGATTCCCCGCTGTTGACGTTCTGACCCTGACGGCAACACCCATACCCAGAACGCTTAATATGGCAATGACGGGCATAAGGGATATGTCGGTGCTTGAAGAGGCGCCGCAGGACAGACAGCCGGTTCAGACCTATGTTATTGAGCACAACTTCCCCGTGCTCTGCCAGGCAATGCAGGCGGAACTGCGAAGGGGCGGTCAGGTCTATTACCTTTATAACAGGGTGGAAACTATTGAGCGCAAGGCGCTGCAGATAAAAGAGGCGCTGCCCGATGCCAACGTCGGCATAGCGCACGGCAAAATGAGCGAGGATGAACTCAGTGAAATATGGCGCAGACTGCTCGAGGGCGAAATTGATATTCTTGTCTGCACCACCATAATTGAAACCGGCGTCGATGTGCCTAATGTAAACACGCTCATTATCGAGAACGCCGACCGTATGGGACTTGCCCAGCTGCACCAGATAAGGGGCAGAGTCGGTCGTTCCGCCAGAAGGGCGAGTGCGTATTTCACCTTTGAGCGCGGCAGTCAGCCGACAGAACTGGCAACCCGCCGCCTTGACGCTATAAGGGAGTTTACCGAATTCGGTTCCGGTTTCCGCATAGCTATGAGAGACCTTGAACTGCGCGGAGCGGGCAATGTGCTCGGCGCCCACCAGCACGGGCACATGGAGGCAGTCGGCTACGAAATGTATGTAAAACTCCTCGAGCAGGCAATAAACGAGGAGAAGGGCGAAAACTCTGCAGTTGAAGAGAGGGACTGCCTTATTGATATTCCGATTGACGCCCATATTCCGCAGGATTACATTGAGAGCGTTCCGCAGCGGCTCAAAATCTACCGCAGAATAGCCGACATCCACAATGAGGATGAGGCGTCGGATGTTATTGACGAGCTCTGTGACCGCTTCGGCGACCCGCCTGAGAGCGTTGAGGGGCTTATAAGAATCGCTCTGCTGAGAGGCAGGGCTGCCGCCAACAACGTTTACGAAATACGCAAAAACGGCGACAAACTTATTCTTTACATAAACGATTTTGATATGGATGCCGTGCGTTACCTCGCCGCACATCTCAAGGGCAGGGTAACCGTCAGTGCAGGCGGAGGCAAACCGCACATCGGCGTTCGTATGGTTAACGGCGAAAAACAACTGGCAGTGCTTGAAAGAGTGTTCCGCCTTATGGATGAGGCAAAACAGCATTAAAGAGGTGTATGATGGGAGAACTTGTCAGCAAGGTTAAAGACACCGCACTCGACATAAAAATGTATTGGCGCCAGCCCAAACCGGGTGAGTATGTTCCCTACCGCGAGGTCTTTATGCTCTCGGTGGGGTGGATGGCTCTGCTTATGTCAATTCAGTGGACCATCGGCTTCGGCGTAGGCAATCAGTTTACCGGTATGACGCTCAAAATGAATAATAATGAGCTGCTCGTAATGAGCTATGTCTGCACGGCAATCGGCTACCTTACAACCCCGCTCAACGCCTATATCATTGACAATCTGCGCTCGTCAGACGGCAAATACAGGGTTTATATGAAGCTTTGTATTCCCTCAATGATTCTAACTGTAGTCTCGCTCTGGCTTCCTTACGAAACTGTCAGGGACTCAGGGCGCTACGGCAGATATTTTATGATAGCCATGCTCTTCCTTATAGGTCAGGTTCAGGGCTATATTCAGGGCTGGGTAAACACCGGCGTTACCAATATGGTGCACGTTATGACTCCCAACACGCAGGAGCGCACCAATATTATGGCAATCACCAGTATTATCTATTCTATGGGCTATACCATAAACAATGTGTATGTTCCGCTGATGGTTGACGTTCTCAGTGACAACGGCGACAAATACAATATGCGTTATTTCAGGGGCACTTACACGCCCGTTGCACTGCTTATGCCCATTGTTCTGCTTGCCTATTTCGGCACAAGGGAGCGCCTTGTGCTGCCTAAGAGCCGAATTACGAAGATGAGTTTTTCAAATTCAATGCGCGCCGTTGCAGGCAACAAGATTTTCTGGATAAAATGCGCCGACGGCTGGAATGACTTTCTGGAGGGAGCAAAAGGGAATATCTGGGAATGGATGGTTTACCGCGCCCACATAATGAAGAGCACAACCTACGGCCTTCTCAACACAATTTCATACAACGCCAATTTTTGGGGTATGCTCTTTTCACCGTGGTTTATCAAAAAATTCGGCAAAAGAAAAATCAAAATTTTCAAAAACACGGTTCAGATATTTCTTATCGCATCATACTTTCTGTTTTACAAAACCTCTTTTGCAGCAATCGGTCTGTTTATTGTTTATACAATTGACAGATTTGTTGACACGGGCAATGTCATCGACTCCGCCATTGAATCGGATATGCGCGACAATCAGCAGTATCTTATCGGCGAGAGAATCGACGGGGCGTTCGGCTTTATTCAATCCTACGCAAGCGGTGTGATAGGAGCTGTCACAGGGCTGTTCATTCCCTGGGTTTACCGCAGAAAAGGGTTTGACGGCAACGATTATTCCGTTCTTGATGTCTATAAAAACTATGACGAATCAAAGCCACGTTCACAGCAGACTCTCAACCCGGACTGCGTGCTTTACAGTCTTATGGATACGCTGCTTAAAATATCGATTGTCGGCGCGGCTGTTGACGTTCTGCCCTGGTTTGCCTACGATATTTCCGAAACGGGTCAGAAATCAATGATAAGGGTAATAAGAATACGCACTCTAATTGAAGACCGTAAATCCGGCAAGCGCGACGAGGCAACTTACATTGAGGGCTGTGAAGCCATTATGAAGGCAAGAAAATATATTGATGAGGAGCCGGTTGAAGTGCCGCATCACTCAACGGTTTCGGCGGCAAGAGCTATGCCGAAGAATACTGATGAAGAAAAAGAGAAACGCCTTGAAGCAATAAAGCAGGCAAAACAGGCAATAGAAGATGCCAGAACTCACAACGAAGAGATTGAAATTGCACAGTTTGTTATGCGTGAACTCAACCGATTTTCAACGGAGTTCGGCAAAAAACAGTATGAACTGTGCAAAATGATCTGCGACGGCGGTGCGGAGCACTTCTTTGACAAAGACAAAGAAATAATCGGGTTTGCGCACAGTCTTCCCGAAAGCGATATAAAAGAAGAGAAAATGTGGCGCAAGCAGGAAATTAAGAATGCAAAAATGCTCGAGAGTTCAAAACGGCTTGCCGCTCAGTGCTACCCGGACGGAGTGACCTATGACCCCGAAAAGGCAGACAGAGCTTATGATTTGCCCGATGACACAAAAGAGAATGCGAAAATCCGCAGGCAGGCGATGAAAGAGGCAAGCAGCGAGCAGAATATTTACTCTGCCTACGCCGCACCCTACCTGACTGCGCAGAGAACACTTGAACTCTATGAGGGCTACAACAATCTCGACGAGCTTATTGAAGATTACGACAAAACCGTTGCCGAGCGCAGAGCCCGCCACGATGCGGAGCGTGAGGAGCAGGAAAAACTTGCCGCCGAACGCCGCCTTGACAGAGAGCGCTATCTGGCGGAAAAGAAGATGGGAAAAAGAAAATGATACGCATAAGACCTTACATTGATTCCGACCAATCCGATGTTCTCTCCTGGTGCAGCGACGAAAAAACATTTTACAAGTGGACCGCCGGTGTGCTTGGAGATTATCCTATGACTGCGGAAAAGTTCGGCAAAACAGCAGAGATTATGCGATTTACCGCCATTGACGAAGATAAACCCGTCGGCTTTTTTACACTCAGAAATCCCGGCAAAAAAACAAACGAGCTGCGTTTCGGGTTCGTTATTGTAAACCCCGAAAAACGCGGAAAAGGCACAGGCAGGCAAATGATTGCGCTGGGGCTTAAGTTCGTTTTTGACATTTACTGTGCGGAAAAAGCAACAATCGCTGTTCTGGAAACAAACACTCCCGCCTTCAGATGTTATTTGTCTGCAGGGTTTTGTGAAACGGGAGTAAAAGAGGAATACAGCATCAACGGCAAAACTTTTTGCGCGGTTGAAATGGAGTATAAAAAACCGTATAATAATTGCGTGGTGTGAAAATATGACGCTTGAAGCTTTTTTTGAGAACACCTGCCTTGCGGCCTTTGACAGGGGCAGTCTTGTTAAAGATGAAACGGCGGCGTTCATTTATCCCGATGAAGAAAAACAACTCCTTTTTGACGTAGAAAGCATTGTTTCGGTTAAATCCTGCGACGGCAGAACTGTTTATAAATATGGAACGGATTATGTTCTGCGTGACGGAAAACTCGCACTTACCGAGAATTCTTCAATACCCGTTATGACGCCCGATGTTTATTACTCTGAAGGCGAGGAACCGCTTTTAAAGGTGCTCAAACCCGACGGCAGTGAATCGCCCTGCTATTTCAACGCAGGCGGAACAATGGGAAAACATCAGGTCAGCGTTACATACAGAACAAACAGCAAAAGCCGTATTCTGCCCGTCTGCAACGGCAGGTTTGAGCGCTTTCTCCGTCTGCTTGAAAGCGGAGAGGATTCAACCGTTCTGTTTTACGGCGACAGTATCACATACGGAGCAAATGCGAGCTTAATACACAATCTGCCTCCTTATCAGCCGCCGTTCACGATTCTTTTTGTCTGTGCGCTGGCAAAGATTTATGACTGTTCCGTCCGCTTTGTTCTGCCGGGAACCGACAACTCATACGCAGGCCCTTTTCCGGAAGCGCCCGAAGGCAAAAGGGGCACAATAACACTTGTAAACACAGCTGTAGGCGGCTGGAACTCCGAAGACGGAGTCAGACACCTTGACACGCATATTGTTGAGCAGGTTAAAAAATACGGCTGCGACCTCTTTGTTCTCGCTTTCGGTATGAACGACGGCGGCAGGTCTCCCGTTGAGACAGCCGCAAACTGTGAAAAAATTGCAGGAGGCGTTCGTGCACTTTGCAAAGATGCATCTGTTATGCTCGTTTCAACAATGCTGCCGAATCCCGACGCGCTTCACGGCTGGTTTGCAAATCAGCCGTTTCAGGAGCCGGAACTCGTCAAACTCTCGGCAAAGCTCATAAAAGAAGGCGTTGCCTGCGATGTTGCGAAGATGACATCGGTCAGCATTGATATTCTCAAAAGAAAAAGATTCATTGACATAACCGGCAACAACATCAATCACCCGAATGATTATTTTTCACGCATTTATGCCGCAACTCTCCTGCAGACTCTTATCGGTTATGATTCCGAAACTTCTGAAAGAACATAATTCCCTTTGAGGAGGTAAAAATATGAAGAATATTATCAATATCATCAATTTTGTGCGCGACTGTGAGCCGAGGGAAGAAGATGACTCCTACCTTTTTCCCACGCTCGTCAACGAGCTTGACCTGTGTGACAAATACGGTTTTCGTTCAACTGTTCTTTTTCAGTATGATGCGCTCATCAATCCGGAATACATCGCTCTTGCCCGCAGCCACGCCGACAGGTGTGAGTTAGGCGTCTGGCTTGAAATAACCGAACCGCACTGCAGGGATGCAGGTCTGCCCTGGAGAGGCAGATACCAGTGGGACTGGGAGAACAACGTCAACTACCTTCACGGCTACGTTCCCGAAGAGCG
Source organism: Clostridiaceae bacterium (assembly GCA_016288315.1). Lineage (GTDB taxonomy): Bacteria > Bacillota > Clostridia > Oscillospirales > Acutalibacteraceae > CAG-177. The sequence continues at coordinate 15,846 of JAEEYU010000008.1, forward strand.
AAAAATTCTCATTGACACCGCATTTGAAAAATTCAAAGAAATATACGGCGCGTATCCCGCTGTTTTTGGATGCTGGACAATAGACGCCGTTTCATTCCGCTATATTGAAGAGACTTACCCCGTAATCTCCGCCTGCATCTGCCGCGACCAATACGGCACGGATGCCAATACAATGTGGGGCGGATATTATAACGGCGGTTATTATGCGAGCTACAACAATATGCTCTGCCCCGCTTCGGACCGCTCAAGGCAGATGAAAACCCCCGTTTTCCGTATGCTCGGCCCCGACCCGCTCAGACAGTATGATCTGGGGCTCGGCGACCCGGAGGCAATTCAGGTTGTTTCGACAATGGAACCCGTTTACCCCGGAAGCGGCAGCAACAGAAACTTTGTTGAGTGGTATTTCCGCGAGAGCTTCAACGGCAAGTGCCTCTCTCACGCCTACGCACAGCTGGGGCAGGAGAATTCTTTCGGCTGGAATCTTATAAAAGACGGTCTGCCCATGCAGTTTGAAATACTTGACCGTGAACTTAAAAAAGGCACGGTTGAACTTATGACTCTGGGTGAAACAGGCAAATGGTTCTCGGAGAATTTCGATATGACTCCGCCTGCCGCCATCTGCGCGGATTCCGACTATGAAAAAGACGGATACAAAACGGTATGGTTCAGCTGCAAGGACTACCGTATGAATATTCTTTACCAGAACGGCAAGGCGTGGATACGCGATTTTCAGCTCTTTGATGACAACTACAAAGAAAAGTGCCTTGACTCGGCAGAAGATTTAAGAGACTACGCAATATTCAACCTGCCTGTTGTTGACGGATTCCGCTTCAGCAAGGATGACGTAAGAGCGGGTGTATATGTCTGCAAAGACGGCAAAACCGCCGTGCTCGGTGAGAATTTCATAACTAAAACGGATGAATCCGAAAACAGCGCAACGGCGGAGATTCCCGGCAAGGTCCGTTTCACAATGAGTGAAAACGGAATTGAGATAACTCTCGGTGAGGGGCTTTACCTCGGATTTGTCTATCATCCCGACTGCAAGGTTCCTTATAGGGAAGTCACGGAAAAGGAACTGTTTATGCGTTTTCGCGGACGGCTGGCGGAGGATTACGCCTACTCGCTTAAACTCGCCTGTGGCAGATTTGAAGAAAAAGACGGCCAGATAACCGTTGCCCCCGAAAACGGAAAAATAGTGTTCAAACCCACCGCGAACTGAGGAGACAAAAAATGATTATTGAACTTGTTACCTATATCGGCGTGGGAATACTCTGCCTTATCTTTGCCTTTCTGCTGATTAAGAAACACAAGATAAAGCTCATACACGACTACCATCACAAAAATGTTACCGAAAAAGATGTTCCCGCATACACAAAACAGATGGGGTTGGGCCTCCTGCTTATCGGCGCGGGCTGCCTTGTTACGGGAATAATCAATTTCTTTACCAAAAAGCAGTTCGGAATAATCGCGCTTGTTATTGCCTCAATCGCGGGGCTGGTTGTTACGAACAAGGCGCAGAAAAAGTATAACGGCTCCTGGTTCAGCTGATTGGAAAGATATATTTATGGAATACATAAGAGTTACAAAAGACAATATTGAAAAAGAGCATATCTGCTGCGCGATTTCAAACAACAGCGACATTCAGGTTTCATCCAAGAAGGCATGGCTCAGCGACCGTTTTGACGACGGTCTGGTTTTTCTGAAAAGCGTTGAAAGAGGCAAATGCTTTATTGAATATATCCCCGCCGAAAACGCGTGGGTGCCTGTTGATGCGGACGGATATATGTATATTGACTGCCTGTGGGTATCGGGCTCGTTCAAGGGGCACGGTTACTCAAACGACCTGCTCGGCGAGTGTATAAAAGACAGCAGAGAAAAGGGCAGAACCGGCTTGTGTATTCTTTCATCGGCAAAGAAAAAGCCCTTCCTCGCCGACCCGAAATATCTTGACTATAAAGGTTTTGCGGTTTGCGACGAAGCTGACAACGGCATTCAGTTATGGTATATGCCGTTTGATAAAAAAGCGGAAAAGCCGCGGTTCAGACCTTGCGCGAAGCATCCGCATACAGACGGAAAGGGCTATGTTCTTTACTACACAAACCAGTGTCCGTTCAACGCGAAATATGTTCCGCTCGTTGAAAAGACCGCAAAGGAAAACGGCATAATGTTCAAAGCGATTCTTTTGGACAGCAAAGAAGCGGCGCAAAACGCGCCCACGCCGGTAACCACCTACGCGCTTTTCAAAGACGGAGAATACATTTCAAACGAGCAGATGAACGAGTCAAGATTTCTGAAACTTGTCGGTAAAAAATAAAATGAAACTTCTGAAATTTATTATTCCGATTATTATTGTAATCGCCCTTATATGTTCAGGCGCTGTTTATGTCAACGATTATTACTGCGCGGATTCAGTTGCTGTTGAAGCGCTTGAATCCGACGGCAGCGTCGCTGTTATACAGGAGTCATTCGGCTGGTATTTTGACGGTCCGTCCAATGAAAACACCCTGATTTTCTACCCCGGCGGCAAGGTTGAAGAAACGGCTTACGCACCGTTACTTCATTCCATTGCGGCTGAGGGTGTGGATGTCTTTCTTGTCAGAATGCCTGCACGGCTTGCGTTTTTCGGTATCGACAAAGCAAAGGACATAATCGCCGGCTTCAATTACAGCCGTTGGTATATCGGCGGCCATTCATTAGGCGGAGTTGCCGCCTCCTGTGCTGCCGCAAAGGCAGACTTTGACGGGCTTATTCTGCTTGCCTCATACTCAACAAAGGACCTGCCCGACGACCTTGACACACTTCTTGTTTACGGCTCACTTGACGGAGTCCTGAACTTCAGCAATTATAAAAAGAACAAAAGCTGTCTCCCCGCCGGTTATACTGAATATGTGATAGACGGCGGAAACCATTCCGGCTTCGGCTCATACGGCAAACAAAAAAATGACGGAGAGGCAAAAATAACGCCCGCGGAACAAACGAAACAGACAGCGGAAATCATTCTGAATTTTATCGGGCAGAATTAAAAAAGAGGTTTTGCTTATGTGGTCAATGCTTTATCCCGTTCTCATAATAGTTTTTTCAAATATTCTTTATAATATCTGCACCAAATCCACGCCCAATGAGGTAAACGCCTTTGCAACGCTGAGCATTACTTATCTTGTTGCCGCAGTTGTTTCGTTTGCAATCTTCTTTATCTCATCCAAAGGCAAAAGCATTCTGTCGGAACTCGGCAAAACAAACTGGACCGCTCTGGTTCTCGGCATCGTGATTATCGGTCTTGAACTCGGGTATATTGTTGCCTACCGTAACGGTTGGGCTATGAATACCGTCTCCGTCACGGCAAATATCACGCTTGCTGTCGCGCTGATTTTTGTTTCGGCTCTGTTTTACAAGGAATCAATTACGATAAGACAGGTTGCGGGTATTGTGCTGTGCGCAGGCGGACTAGTGCTGATTAATATTTAAAAGAATCTCACAAAAAAACACTCCGGCAAAACCGGAGTGAATAATTTGATAATCAGAAGGGCAGAGGCAAAAACTCTGCCCTTAATTTTCAGCTTTTTTTCGCTTTGAAGCAAGCGAGCCGATAACAATCAGAACAGGAAAAACTATTGCGGCAAGAAGCCCTGCCTTGAGGTTGTCACCTGCCGCCTCCGAAACAAAACCGACGAGAGTAGGTCCCGAGGAGCAGCCGAGATCGCCTGCAAGCGCCATAAATGCGAACATCGCCGTTCCTGCTCCCTTGATTTCAGATGCCGCCAGACTGAATGTGCCCGGCCAGAAAATGCCTACCGAGAAGCCGCATATACCGCAGCCGACAAGCCCTGCCGCAGGGCTTTTTGTAAGTGAGGCAATAAGGTATGAGACAATGCAGAGCAGGGCGCACAGCATCATCGCTTTTCTCAGAGCAAGCTTTTCGCTGAACTTACCGTAAAGAACCCTCGCCGTTCCCATAAGAACGGCAAATGTGCATGGTCCGGCAAGATCGCCCACTGTTTTTGAAACGCCGAGTGCCGATTCAGCAAAGGCGGAAGCCCACTGGCTCATCGCCTGCTCCGATGCTCCTGCGCAGACCATAAGCAGCATAAACAGCCAGAAAAGCTTGTTTGCAAACAGTTTTTTGACGGGTATGGGCTCTTTGTCCTGCGTTATCGAATAAAGCGGAACCAGCGAAAAATAAAAAACATTTATAAGGGGAATTGCCGCCCACAGTGCTGCCATAATGCGCCAGTGCCCTATGCCGGCGAACCTGAAAAACAGAGTTGAAATAACAACAACGCCGACATGACCCCAGCAGTAAAACGAGTGAAGCAGGCTCATAGCCGCCTCTTTTTTTTCGGTCGGGCACGCTTCAACAATCGGACTTATCAGCACCTCGAGAAGTCCTCCGCCCACAGCGTAAAGCACTACGCATATAAGAATGCCCGCATAGCTGTTTTTCATACCCGTCGGCAAAACGGAAAGCCCCGCAAGACCCGCCGCAGAAAGAATGTGAGCGAGAATGACGGCAGGTCTGTATCCGATTTTGTCAATGAATTTTGCCGAGATGAAATCGACCGCCAGCTGAACGGCGAAGTTTACTGTGGTAATCAGGGCGATTTTGTCAAGCGATAAGCCGAACTGCCTTGAAAAAGTGATGAAGAGCAGGGGCACAAAGTTGTTGACAACCGCCTGTGTTATGTAGCCGACATAGCTTGCATAAATTGTATGGTTGTAGTTGTTTTTGATGTTCATTATGTTATGTCAGTGCGTAATTTGCCGCAAAATCACGCTCCCACGTTTCCTCAATTCCTTTTCGCCAGTTCAGTGCGGCTTCTTTTAATTCTTTGCAGAGTTCGGGCATTTCATCGGCAAGGTTGTTCTTCTCACCGGGGTCGGAACTCAGGTCTGAAAGGAACATCTCCGCTCTGGGTGCCTCGCTTTCAACAACTCTGCCGTTAAGCACGAGCTTGTAGTTGCCTTTGCGGACTGCGGTCTGTCCCTCCATCTCCCAGAAGAGCATTTCGTGAGTGTTCTCCGCCTCTCCTTTTAGATATGCAAAGATGCTTTCGCCGTCAAGGTCATAGTCATCGGGATTGCCGCCGCATGCCTCAAGAACGGTCGGGAATATATCTGTCGAAATATGCGGAGCGTCCGAGATGCGGTGCGGGAACCTGCCGCCCATACTGATTATTGCGGGCACGCGGATTCCGCCCTCAAACAGACTGAATTTATGCCCAGTGAAGGCGCCTGCCGAGCTGCCGTAATAGAAATCCTCCGTGCCGTCAAGCCAGTTCCTGCTCTCACGTGAAGGACCGTTGTCGCTCTGATAATAAATAATTGTGTTTTCCGTAAGCCCCAGCTTGTCAAGGGCGGCTGTTATTTCGCCGACACCGTCGTCAACGGCACTGAGCATTGCCGCCATAATGCGCCTGTCCCACGGCAGTCCGGGGAAGCGGTCAAGATATTTTTGCGGCGCATGCATGGGGTAGTGCGGAGCGTTGTATGCAACATAAAGAAAGAACGGTTCATCCCTGTGCCTTTTGATGAAATCAACACTTTTTTTCGTTATTCTTTCGGTAAGATACTCTCCGTTAGCGTAAACTTCCTTTTCATTTTCCCACAAATCGTGCGTGGGGTTGCAGCCGCCGTCACTCATACCGTAATAAAAGATGTGTGAGTAATAGTCCAGGCAACCCGCAAGAAAGCCGCTGAACTCGTCAAAGCCGTTTGCGTTCGGACGGCACTCCTTTTTGAGGCCGAGATGCCACTTGCCCGAGATGCCCGTTGCATAGCCGAGTTTTTTAAGCGCAGTTGCAATGGTGGGAACGGCGGGTGTAAGTCCGCTTGCCCTTCTGTGACCTGCAAGAATTGCACGCACCCCTGCGTTGCCGGGGTATCTGCCCGTAAGCAGAGCCGCTCTCGAAGGGGAGCACACAGGTGAGGCGGCATACATAGATGTAAACTTAACGCCGTTTTCAGCCAGAGAGTCAATGTTTGGGGTTTTAAGATCATTTGAACCCATACAGCCGAGGTCGGCATATCCCTGGTCGTCGGTCATAATCATAATCACATTAGGTTTTGACAGATTTATCATCCTTTCCCTTGCAATTATTTTTCTTTTATTATACTATCAACATAAATAAAGTCAACGGGGAACAATGCTATGAAAAACCTTGTTTTGCTCATAAAGCCCGCTGCAGGGCTCTGTAATATGAATTGCGGCTATTGTTTTTATAAATCGGCAAGCGAAGGCAGAGAAAACAGAATAATGCAGGAAGGCACGGTCGATATGCTGATTGAGCGCATAAAGGAGTTTGCGCCCTCATCGCTCTCGGTTATGTTTCAGGGCGGAGAGCCGACGCTTGCGAGGCTTGAATTTTTTGAGAGATTTACCGAAAAAGTCAGCAAAAACATATCTGCCCCCGTTTCGTTTTCCCTGCAGACAAACGGGCTGCTGGTTGACGACGCTTTCAGCCGTTTTTTTAAAAAAAACAGTTTTCTTCTCGGTGTGTCTCTTGACGGCAACCGCAGAACAAATGACAGATACCGTCTTGACAAAAACGGCGGCGGTGTTCTGCCTCAGATTCTCAACTCAATTTCAATTCTGAAAAAACACGAGGTTGATTTCAATATTCTCAGTGTAATTGACAATGAAAATGCTGCCGATGCCGAAAACACCTACACCTATTTCAAAAAACACGGCTTCGGTTTTCTTCAGTTCATCCCCTATATTGATGAAGGCAACGGCATTTCTCTGTCGGATGAAAAATATGGGGAGTTCCTCAGGAAAATCTTTGACCTCTGGTATGAAGATTACATAAACGGCAGGTATATTTCAATAAGGCACATAGACAATTACATAAATATTTTGCTCGGCAGACCGCCGGAAAGCTGTGCCATGTGCGGCACCTGCGGGCACTACTTTGTAATTGAGGCAAACGGCGACATCTATCCCTGCGATTTCTACTGCCGCAATGAGTTTAAAACAGGCACCGTTTTTGACAATAATCCGTTTGAGATTAATGCAAAGCACCGGGAGTTTATTGAAGAATCATTTGTGATTCACCCGCACTGCAAGAGCTGCAAATATTACATTCTGTGCCGGGGCGGCTGCAAGCGGGACCGCATTAACGGTTTTTCTCAAAACAAATATTGCAAAGCATATTACGGCTTTTTTGAATATGCCGGAGAGCGGATGAAACTCATCGCACAAAATCTTTAATAAAAATCAAGCCGCAGAGCAATTCGGCTCCGCGGCTTTACTGTTACTGCTGTGCTGTCTGCACCGGTTCTTCCCGGTCCGTGCTGACTATATTGTTTATCCAGATTCCTTTTTTGACAAGCACTACACCTATTATGCATTTGAGCCATTCCGCCATCTGAAGAAATGCAAAAATCCAGATAACGTAAAGGTCGGTGTATCGGCTGAGCACAAAGGCAAGCGGCACGCTGACAACCCACATAAAAAAGCTGTCAAACAGGAAGGTGATAAATGTTTTGCCACCCGAACGAAGAGTGAAATAAGTAGCGTGCAGCAGACCTATCTGCGGTGTGAAAACCGCCTGAGCCATAAGAAAATGAGTCGCTATCTGCCTTGCCTGTGCATTTGTGTTGTAAATCAGCGGGAAAAGTGACGAGGTTGCAAATATAACTATTCCCACACAGGTTGCAATAAAGACAGAAAACGTGATGATTTTTGTGGCTTCATCCTTTGCTCTTTTCAGTTTGCCTGCACCCAGACTGTGCCCGACTATTATCGCTATGGCATCGCCCATAGCAAAGAAGACAACATTGAAAACATTGCTTACCGTCGATGCTATGTTGTTGCCCGCCACAACGTTGAGCCCTCTTGTTGAGTAGCTCTGTGCGAGCATTGCCATACCCGCCGACCACAGCGCCTCATTTATAAGCAGGGGCAGACCCGTAACAAACAGCTTTCTGACAATGTCAAACGGCACAAAAAGAGTTTTGTAAATGCCCGACATATAAGGGCATTCTTTTTTGTGTGTATGCGCCCATACAACCACTATTCCCATTTCACAAAAACGCGAAAGCACGGTTGCATAGGCAGCTCCGCGCACACCGAGAACGGGGAAGAACAGGTGACCGTATATCAGCAGGTAATTAAAAACAAGATTTACAACGACCGCAACAAGACCCGCTCTCATGGGAACAACGGTTTCGCCGCACTCGCGAAGAGTGTTTGAATAAATTTGCACAACTGCGAATGCGGGCAGCCCCCACAAGGATATTTTCAGGTAGCTCATAGCATAGCCGAGAGCGGCTTCAAGGTCGCCGCCGTCGTTGCTTCCGTTGAGATATAGCTGAATCAGCCTGTCACCGAAGAAGGTGAAAACAATTATTGCGCCTGCGGTGAGAATTCCTGCAAGCCAGATTTTGTAACGAAAGGTTCTGCGCACGCCCTCGTCGTTTTTCGCTCCGAAAAACTGGGCGGTGAAAATACCTGCGCCGGCAAGACCGCCGAAAATACAGAGATAAAACACGAACAGAAGCTGGTTGACTATTGCTACGCCGCTCATCTGCTCCGTGCCGGTGCGCCCGACCATTATATTGTCAAGAAGACTGACAAAGTTGGTTATTCCCGTCTGCACCATAATAGGCACCGCTATTCTGAGAACACGGCTGTAAAAACTCCTGTCGCCTATAAACTTTTTATAAAACTTTGTTTCGCTCATCTGAAGAACCGCCGGAAATAATTATTTGAGATAAGGCGCAACCGTTGACTCCCAGTCACTGTAGGATTTGGCTCCGATAATCGGCTCGCCTGTAAGAATATTGCCCTGCCCGTCAACAATAATCGTTGTGGGCACATAGTCCGTGTCAAATGCATTGAACTCAAACGATTTTCTGATTATCGGGTAGGTTATTCCGTTGCTTTCAACTGTAGATTTTGCGTTCTCCTCAGTGCTGTAAACGCCGACAACCAGAAGCCCCCTGCTTTTGTAATTGTCATAGAGTTTCTGCAGGTCAGGCATCTCACGCACGCAGGGACCGCACCACGGCTCCCACATATTGAAAATGATGACTTTACTGCCCGAATAGGTTGACATTGAAACGGGGCTGCCGTTTATATCGGTGGTTGAAAACGACAGTTTTGCGCCGGAGGGCGAAAGCTGCGCAGGGGCTGTAGTTGTGGCTGTGGTCGTAATAATATCATTTACCGCAGAAATAATTGAACTGATTGCGGACTTTGTTGTGGTGGTTGTTCTGTTCTGCTTTGTTGTGCCGCGTGTTGTTTTTTCTCCCGCTTTTTTTGAAACCGTCGTTTTTTCCTTGGCAGTTGTTTTTGATGCTGCGGTTATTTCTTTAACTGTTGTTGTTTCTTCTCCTTCAACCGGCTGTGTAACTGTTGCTGTTTCTTCGGCTGTTGTTTCTTTTTGCTCCGAAGTTTCTGACTGCGTTGCTGCCTGAGTTGTTTCGGTCTGCAGGGTTGTTTCATCAGCAGTTTCGCGGGTCCTCAGCGAACATCCGCACATCATAAGCAAAGTCGCAACTAAAATGACTGCCGTTAATCTTTTCATAATAATACCGCCTTACTTTTTTATTCCTCTTCCTTCTCATACGGGAATGTGCTGAAAACTTCGATTTTGCGGTCGGTCATCCACATTCTTGCATCAATGCGCACAACATAACCTCTGCCGCAATCGCATCTCCACTTGTTAGCGGCAAGCTCGGGAATTCCGTATGCCTCAAGAATCGCCATAATTACACCGCCGTGGGTGATTATCGCCGTGCTTTCGGTGCCTGCTCTGAGGATGCCGTCAACAATCTTTTCAAAGGCGAGGCATACTCTTGCGGAGAATCTGTCGGAACTTTCACCATACTGCGGAACGGCGTCAGGGTCGCCGGCAAGCCAGCGCACAAAGGTGTCATTATCTTTGAGCTCATCGGCGGTCTTGTTCTCAAATTCGCCGAAATTGCATTCGGATAATCCGTCTATTGTCAGTGCCTCTTTTGAAGGGTAGAGTATTTCAGCCGTTTGCAAGCATCTTCTGAGCGGACTTGAAATCACCGCCTCAACCCAGGGATAAACCGAGTTTTCGCTCAGTTCCTCGAGTTCGGCTCTGCCCTCGTCGCTCAGGTCAACGTCGGTGTGACCGATGTATTTGCCCTGTGCGTTCTCTTTAATCATACCGTGGCGGATAAGATAAATGTTGTAAGCTTTCATATTTTCACCATTATCAATAAAATAATATTTAATATTCGGTCAATTTAACTATATACAAATTGTATTATCGGGTTTATAATTATGTTCCGCTGTATATACAGTCAGTATAAAAATCGAACGGAGGTTCCGTTTTGGAAAAATCGTTTTCTGTAACACTCACCGAGCTGAGAAAAGAAAAGCGGCTCACTCAGAAGGAGGCGGCCGCAAAACTCGGTATTTCACAGGCGCTCCTGTCACATTATGAAAAGGGAATAAGAGAATGCAGCAGGGAATTCCTTGTCAAAGCAGCTGATTTCTATGGAGTTTCATGCGATTATCTGCTCGGCAGAACAAACGAGCGCACGGGTGAAATCGGCATCGATGTCAACAAGGCGGTGCCCGGTGATTCCGAACTCTCGGCGGAGACGCTTGAACGCGCCTTTGCCGCTGTCAGGGAGATGCTCAGCCGGAGTAAAGACGGAAGAATAAACCTGCTTTTTGCCGCCGAATTATACAGAATGCTTCTAATGGGGGCGAATGCGGGGGTAATACCCGAAAAATGGATAGTAAGCAGCGAAAGGAGCCACTCCGAAGAATATATTGATATGACGGGAGTCTTTGTGCGTTCGTATGCGGCAAATCTCGGCTCAAAAAACACGGCGCCGAAACGCAAAGCCGTGCCGCCCTGCATTCAGACCGTTGTGAAAGAAGCGGAAGAAATGTTTAACAACTGCATTTCAGCAATGATGTTGATTGATAAAAACTGAGTGCTTTAAACTGCATAATAAAAGCTGCCTTCGGTGCATCTGCACGGGGCAGCTTTTTTATCTGAATTGTTAATTGAGTATTACCGTTGTGTAGTATTCGCCGTTAAATTTCACTATTCCGACGCCTATGCTTGAGTGTTCTCCGGTTGTTGCATCCGTTGAAGCAACAATGCTTTTATAAATCAGCGAACCGCCTGCAGGAGTTTTGACAAAATATGTAATTCTGCCCGGTGCAGACTGACCCATTGTCTTGGCAACGCTGTTTGCTCTCGCCGTTGCGCTCAGACCGCCGTCCTGTGTAAGCGGAGGCAGGTCATTCTCTGCGCGTTCGCGGTTGATTTCGCTTATTACGGTGTTTGCCGTGCCGGATTCATTTGTATAGTTTGTGGGAATCTTAATTTTGCTTGTTGTGGTAACCTCTGACCATATATCTTTGGTTGTAGTCTCAGTTGTTGACTCGGTGGGGGGGACTGTGACCGTCTGCGTTACGGGTTTGCCTTTTTCATCGGTAACCGCTTCGCCGTTTTCATTTGTTACTGTTACAACCTTTGTTGTCGGCTTGACGGTGGTTTCAACCTTTGTGATTGCATCGCCGTTCTCATCGGTAACATATTCGCCGTGCTCATCCGTGACAAAAACAATCATTGTCTCGTCTGTTTCGCTCTCAGTCTCTTCGGTGGATTCCTCAGTAGTCGATGTAGTGGGGTATCGAACGCTTGCGTGCATACCTGAATCGGTGTAGTTTTCAATCATCGTATAGAAAACAATTTCACCCTCTTCGTTTATGCGGCTGTATTCGACGATTGTTGTGCGGTATGCCTCAGACTCGTTTTTGTTGTTGCTGCCGGTAAACATTTTTATAAAAACAAAAACAACAAGGGTGAGCGCAATTGCCGCCACAACCATTGTTGTAACGTCTTTGCCCTGTATGCCGAATTTGTTTTTGCTCATTTTCTCACCGACCTTTACGCACATATAAACTCAATTTATTATACCACTGAAATTTTACAATTCAAGACTAAATAAAAATATTTAAAATATATTTAATCTTTATACACTTTTTCCGGGGTCGATTCATATCGGATTAATCAATAAAAATGTATTATAGAAAACACTATAAGGTTTGTCAATAATTTTTTAAAAAATACTTGAATTATTTTTTTGTTTTAGTTATAATGTGGTTTAATAGAGGGAATATCGCAAAAAAATGGAGATGTAGTAGTCATATGAGTGCGGATTTACACTGTCACACAAAATTATCAAACAGTTCAATGGGAATAGATGACCTCCTCGTGCTTGCGGCAAAGCGTGGAGTTGACACTTTGGCAATTACCGACAGAGACTGTCAGGCGGGTAATGTGCGCGCAAAAATTATCGGCGAACGCAAGGGAATTAACGTCCTTCCCGGTGTCGAGCTTTCGTGCACGGATGCAAAGAGAAACAAAACCGTTCTGATTCTCTGCTACCTCAGCGACAGCCCCGACCGTCTAGAAGGTCTTTGCAGAAGAAACATTATTGCACGCAAAAAAGCGTCGCAGTTTATGATTCTGAAAATAGCCCAAAGGTTCCCCATAACATCGGAACTTGTAGTTAAATGTGCCACGGGTTCAACGGCGGTGTTTGAGGCGCACATTATGCATTCGCTTATGGAATGCGGTCTTACAGACAGAATCTACGGCGATTTATATAAAGAATTGTTTGACCCGGAAAGCCCGAACAACGTCATTGTTCAGCCCAAATACTCCTCACCCGAGGAGGTTATTGACGCTGTTCATGAAGCAGGCGGTGTTGCTGTGCTTGCAAGACCGGGCGATGACCTCGATCTTGTTGAAGAGCTTGCAAAAGCGGGTCTTGACGGAATAGAAGTGTGGCATCCATCTCATACCGATGAGCAGATTGACGCCCTGAAAAAGACTGCTTCAAAGCTGAACCTTCTCAGCATAGGCGGCAGCGATTTCAGAGGAATGTATTCTCAGAATTCCGTAAGCGTCGGCGATATTGTTACCCCCGAATCCGACCTCAAGGCTCTGATGAGCTACAAATCCAAAAAGAAAAAGAAAGCAGCCGCAGCTGCGAAACAGGAAGAAAAATAAACAGCAATTTAAAAGGCACGGAAGCATATTCCGTGCCTTGATTTTTTACTTTGAACTTTTCAGTTCATCAAGATATTCCTTGTCCTTTTTGTCGAGCTGAGCATTTTTCAGCAGATCGGGGCGCCTTTCAAAGGTGCGTTTTAAACTCTGCTTATGCTGCCACTCGGCAATTTTTGCGTGATGCCCCGAAACAAGAACATCGGGCACCTTTCTGCCGTGCCACTCATGAGGTCTTGTATATTGCGGGTATTCAAGCAGTGATGAAAAATGGCTCTCAAACGTGAATGCATCCTCGTTTGCAAGCACTCCCGGCAGCATTCTCGCAATTCCGTCTGCGAGAATAAGCGCAGGCAGTTCTCCGCCGGTAATTACATAATCGCCGATTGAGATTTCTTCATCGACGATTTCTTCAATTACACGCTCGTCAATGCCCTCGTAGTGACCGCATAGAATCGCAAGGTTATCAAGCTTTGAGAGTTCAACAACCCTCTTCTGCGTAAGAGTTTTGCCCTGCGGGGTCATATAAACAAGGTGCGGCCGTCTGCCGAGTGTTTTACACAATGCGTCAAAACAGTCATAAACGGGCTGGGTCTGAATAATCATACCGGTTCCGCCGCCGTAGGGGGAATCATCAACCCTGTTGTGCTTGTCAAGCGTGTAATCGCGGATGTTTATACAGTTAATCTCCACACAGCCGCTCTCCCTTGCTCTGCCGATAATGCTCTCTTTTAAAAATGAATTGCACATATCGGGGAAAAGGGTCAGAATGTCAATTCTCATCGTCAAAAATTCCCTTCAGCGGCTTAATAAGGATAAGATTGTTTTCGACGTCTGTTTTTATTACCACATCGGGAATAGCGGGAATAAGATACTCTCTGCCGTCTTCTGCGGTAATGTGCCACACGTCGTTGGCACCCGTGGGGCTAACATCGGTCAGAGTGCCGTAAACTCTGCTTTCATTGTCGGCGTCGCGCACCTCGCAGCCGATTAACTCGGCTATAAAATACCTGCCTTCGGGCAGTTTTGCATCGGAGCGTTTCATGTAAAGAATTTTGCCGCGCAGCTTCTGGGCATCCTCAATGGAGTCAACGCCCTCAAGCTTCACCAAAACAATGTTGCCGTGCGGTCTTGACTTGACTTTAACCGCACAGCATCCGTTGCTGTCTGAATATAAAGTTTTGAAGCGGGTGAAGAACTCGGGCGAGTCGCAAAAGGGGTTAACACGCAGTTCTCCCCTGATGCCGTGAGTGCCCGTTATTTCACCGATTTCAAGATATTCTTTAATCAATCTCTACTGTAATCCTTGCTTTGTTGCGTGTTGCCGCGGCGCGCATAACGACACGGATAGCTTTTGCTATTCTGCCCTGCTTGCCGATAACTCTGCCCATATCGTCTTCGCTTACGTGAAGGTGATAAACAACAGTGCCGTCTTCGGCGGGCTCGTCTGCAGTAACGCTTACGCCGTCAGGGTCATCAACAAGACCTCTTGCTATGCTGACAAGTAATTCTTCCATCTTATGCCTCTGCCTTTGCGCCTAAGCCGGCTTTTTTAAGAAGCTCTTTTACTGTGTCTGTGGGCTGAGCGCCGTTGGCAATCCACTGTGTTGCTTTTTCAAGGTCAACCTTGATTTCTGCGGGCTGAGCGATGGGATTGTAGGTGCCGATTTCCTCAATGAATCTGCCGTCGCGGGGATATCTTGAATCCGCAACAACGATACGGTAGTAGGGTTTTTTCTTTGCGCCCATGCGACGAAGTCTGATTTTAACTGCCATTTTTTGTTCCTCCAGAATTTATTGATTTATTAATATTTATTATGTATCAACCGAAGTTGTATTACATGCCGAATGCGGTGGGGTCTATGCCGTTTGCTCTTGCAAGCCTGCGGAATTTTTTGTTTTTGCCCGCAGAATTCATTTGCTTGAACATCTTTTTCATCTGCTTATACTGTGAAAGCAGGCGGTTTACATCTTCAACCTTCTGACCGCAGCCGTCGGCTATGCGCTTTTTGCGCGAAGCGTTGATGATGTCGGGATTTCTGCGCTCTTTTGGGGTCATCGAAAGTATGATGGCCTGCATGCGGTCAAACTGAGCTTCATCTACCTGAAGGTCTTTTACCTTGTTGCCCAGACCGGGAATCATACCGAGAATGTCCTGAAGGGAGCCCATTTTACGAATCTGTCTGAACTGCTCAAGCAGGTCGTTGAGATCGAATTTGTTTTTAGCAAGCTTTTCTTCAAGCTCTGCGGCGGCTTTGTCATCTATTGCCTGCTCTGCTCTTTCAATAAGTGAGAGAACGTCGCCCATACCGAGAATGCGTGAAGCCATTCTGTCGGGATGAAAAACATCGAGGTCGCCGAGCTTTTCACCGGTGCCGACGAATTTAATCGGTTTGCCGGTAACCGCTCTTGCCGAAAGTGCCGCGCCGCCTCTTGTGTCGCCGTCGGTTTTTGTAAGGATAAGACCGTCTATGCCGAGCGCCTCGTCAAACGAGGTTGCAACGTTCACCGCATCCTGACCGGTCATTGCATCAACCACAAGCAGAATCTCGTGAGGTTTAACCTCTGCTTTGATGTTTTTGAGCTCATTCATAAGCTCTTCATCAACGTGCAGACGGCCCGCAGTGTCGAGAATCACATAATCATAGCCGCGGTCCTTCGCAAGCGCAACGGCCTGTTTTGCTATTTCAACCGGGTTCTGCGTTCCCATTTCAAAAACGGGAACTCCCGCCTTTTCGCCGACTATCTGCAGCTGCTTGATTGCCGCGGGACGGTAAACGTCGCAGGCAACGAGCAGGGGACGGTGGTTTTCATTTTTGAGCATCAGGGCGAGCTTTGCCGAATGTGTGGTTTTACCCGAGCCCTGAAGACCGCACATAAGAATTATTGTGGGCGGGTGTGCCGCATAGGCGAGGCGTGATTTTGTGCCGCCCATGAGGTTTATTAACTCTTCATTGACGATTTTGATTACCATCTGTGAAGGCGTAAGGCTTTCCATAACCTTTTCACCGATGGCTTTTTCGGTTACCGCGTTTGTGAAATCCTTGGCAACCTTGTAGTTAACGTCGGCCTCGAGCAGCGCCATACGCACCTCTCTCATAGCCGAGCGAACATCAGCCTCATTGAGACTGCCTTTGCTTCTCAGTGATTTGAACGCGGATTCAAGTCTTTCGGACAAGCTCTCAAATGCCAAAAATTTCACCTCCGGAGTCCGATGATTTGCCGAACACTGTTATTATTCCTCGAGCAACGACATTGCCGCTACCTTGATTCTTACGGAGTAATCGTTGATTTCTCTCGAAAGACCGTGGCGCATGTTGTATTCGGAAATCATATTGGAATATTCAATAATCTCATTGATTGAAGAACGCATATCTTCAAACCTTTTTGCGATGCCGAGCTTGGATTCCATATCAAAAAGCTGAGTTTCCGCACGTTTTATCGCATCGCGCACACCCTGGCGGGTGATGCCTTCGTTCTCGGCAATCTCAGAGAGTGAAAGATCGTCATTATAATAGTAATCAAGAAAACTGCGCTGCTTTTCCGTCAGCATATCGCCGTAAAAATCAAGCAGAACAGCAATATCGAGATTTTTTGCCAATTCGTTCACTCCTTTCCGAAAATTAAGCGTAAAAAAGCCGCCGTCAGGGCGGATATTTAAGCCGCTCTGTAAAGCAATTAAACTTTACAAGCCCGTATTATACAAAAAAAAGTCTGCCGTGTCAAGCATATTTTTTTACGAAAAAACTGAAATTTCACCCGATTTTTGTGGAAAACGCCGTGGAAAAGTGCATAACAATCAACTGACAGTGTTTTTTGCGTAATTCGCCCACAATATATGGCTGAAAAAATATTTGCAGATTGTGGATAAAAAATTTTTCATTCTGCAATAATAAATGGCTTTCTGAAGATTTCTTTCGGTTATTGAAAAAGCAGACCGCTCAATTAATATATATAAATGTATAAATGATTACCTTGACAGTAAAGAAAAACACCGGCACATTTCTGCACCGGTGTTTTCATCAGTTATTTGTTTTTGACTTATTCAGCCTCAGGTGCTCCTACGGGGCAGGTTCCTGCGCAAGCGCCGCATTCAATGCAGGTGTCTGCGTCAATAACATATTTGCCGTCGCCCTCTGAGATAGCGCCTACCGGGCAGTCTGCTGCGCAAGCGCCGCAGGAGATGCAGTCGTCTTTAATAACATATGCCATTATTGTGTCCTCCTTGATAGTTATTTGCTTTTTGCATTTATAATTATATCATTTATGCGTAAAAATGCAATAATAATCGAAAAAATTTTACAAATTCGGTTGTGAATCAGCCCTCAATATCCTTGAGTGCCTCAATTTCATCCTTTTCAACCCTTATCTTACCGTCGCGCACTATCTTGACATCGCGGCGCGTGAATACAGACGGAGCGGCCTCGGGTCTGCTGTCAAGCTGAACCTTGAGTATGCCGGAGAGCAGGTTGCACTCAACAACGGTGCCTTTGCCTTCTTTTGTGTCAACTATGGCGCCGACTTTCGGGGTAACCTTTAAAAGATATTCATAACCGTCCTGCTCGTATTTAAGGCAGCACATAAGTCTGCCGCAGGTGCCGCTGATTTTTGTCGGATTGAGCGACAGCCCCTGTTCCTTTGCCATCTTGATGGCAACGGGCTGAAAATCGCCGAGAAATGTCTTGCAGCAGAACGGTCTGCCGCATACGCCGAGTCCGCCGAGCATCTTTGCCTCGTCGCGCACTCCTATCTGGCGCAGTTCGATTCTTGTTCTGAAAACCGACGCAAGACTTTTTACAAGCTCACGGAAGTCTATTCTGCCGTCGGCAGTGAAATAGAAAAGTATTTTGCTGCCGTCAAAGGTGCATTCGACATCAACAAGATTCATTTCAAGAGCAAAACTCTCTATTTTCTGTTCACAGATGTCGAAAGCTTCTTTTTCTTTTTTCTTGTTTTTTTCAAGTGTTTCAAGGTCATCGGGCGTGGCTGAACGAATCAGTTTTTTAAGCGGTTTTACTATCTGTTCGTCATCAACCTCGCGGTTCTCCATGGTAACCTCGCCGCATTCTATGCCGCGCACGGTTTCAACAATAACACGGTCGCCCTTTTTAAGCGTGTTGCCGTCGGGGTCAAAATAATATATTTTACCGACTTCCTTAAAGCGGACGCCAATAACTTCTGCCATTTGCAGTTGCCTCCATTTATGTATTTGCTCTGAAAAGTGTGCAGAGCCGTGTAATCAAAAGATTGTAATTTCTGTTGTTTTCAAGACCGGATTTCAGTTCGCGTGTTGCCTTTTCAAGCTTTTCAAGCCGTGCAAGTGTAAGGCGCAGGCCAAGTGTGTCAGCCGTTCCGCCGAATCTTTCACAGCGGATTCCTGTTGCTTTGACCTTCATTGCCTCGACGATTATTTCATCAAGCACCGGAAGGGTGTCAGCAAATAGTTTTTTGTCTTTTTCAAAAACAGACGCTTCGCGCACAATGTCAAATTCACTGTCTGCAACAATTGCCTTTGCAATAAGGCAGGCGGTTTCGAGCGCTTTGGACGACTCTTCTTCGTCCGGTTCGCTTTCCTGCTCGCCGAGAGAGAACACCCTTGAACGGGAAATCACCGTGTCAAGAAGGTCTGCGGCTGAGGGGCAGGCGATAATAAAAAATGCGTATTTCGGCGGCTCTTCAAGTGTTTTTAGAAGTATATTCTGCGAAACCGGCGACATCTCACCCGTAAGTGTAAGTATATAAACCTTGGAGTCTGCCTCGTTAGGAATAATGCTTACGGAGTTGACAATATCACGCGCCGTATTTGCCGTGAAATTGCCTTTTTTGTCTTCTTCACATAATTCAATGTCGGGGTGAATGCCGGCAGCCGCTTTTCTGCAGTGAGGGCATACGCCGCACGGGGATTCATCCGAAGAGCAGACGAGCGCCTGAGCAATTCCCTTTGAAAGGGACATCCGCTTTGAACCGGAACCGCCTTCGATTATTACCGAGTGCGGGAATCTTCCCGAACGCAGAGCGGCGTAGATATCTTCGCCCAGCGACATGTTTATATCGGTGTTAAAATAAATCATTTTAATCAGAGTCTGTAAAACTGGTCAACGTCAACAACAAAAACGGTGGCGCCGCCCACATTGACCTCAATGGGAGTTGAAGCCATACTGAACTCTCCGGAAGTAACCATGGGAGCCACCATTGTTTTGCGGGTTGATGAGAATTCGCCGATAATTGAAATGACACTGTCAACCTTATCTTTTTCAACGCCTATGAGGAGCGTTGAGTTGCCGGCGCGTAAAAAACCGCCGGAGGTTGAGAGCTTTGTTGCTCTGAAACCCGCATCTGAAAGCTCATCGAGCACAACGGGACAGTCATCGTTGCTGATAATCGCAATAACAAGTTTCATAAGTGGGCTCCTTTATTCTTCGTTGAGTATTGATAAATTCCGTTCAATCACTTTTTTGCCGCGCCACTCGTAAGCTCTGCCCTCAATTTCACAGCCGCTTTCAATATGCGCAACGGCACTGTTTATGAATTCTTCAATGTCTGAAAGCTCGGCTTTCAGGTTCATCGGGCAGACAGTCTGGCATATATCGCAGCCCCAGGCGCAACCTGTGGATTTGATAAGCGCCTTTTCTTCTTCTGTGAGTTCGCCTTTTTTCTGGTTGATTGCGGAAAGGCATCTGGCAGGATCGGGACCCCGGTCGCCTATGGCGTGTGTCGGGCAGGCATTGCGGCATTTTTTGCAGTGAATGCACATTTTTACTTCCGAGCCGGTGCAGGGCAGGTCAAGAGATGTAACAATTTCTCCGATAAAAACATAAGTGCCGTAGCGTTCGTGAATAAAAAGCGAATTTTCACCCATAACGCCGAGTCCGCTCAGCAGTGCGGCGGACACCTCCGGGATAGGGGAATTGTCCGTAAACGTAACAAAGCTTTCGCCGGGGAATTCTTCCTGCAGCTTTTCAACAGCTTTTTTCATTCTGCCGTTTATTACCGTATGGTAATCACCGACAACCGCATATTTTGAAATGTTGGAGTTTTTATAGTTTTCCTCACTCAGAAGATAAGGAAAAACCGCCGTTATAACCCGTTTTGCATTTTCGGGCAGCCTGCTTTTCGCACGGCATTCAATAAGTCTTGAGCGAAGAAGTTCAAAGTCGCACACTCCCCAGGAGGGAGCGGCTTCATCCATTATTATTTTTACAGTATCAATCATAATGCAGAGGCGATTCCGGTTGTAACGGGTATGGTTAAAATCGACATAAGACTTACCGCCGAAACAACCTGAGATGCAAGACCCGTGTCGCGCCCGTATTTTGCCGCAAACAGAACAGTGTTGTTTGCAGGCGGCACAGAGGCGGTCAGCACAAGCGTTGAAAGCAGGGCGCCGGTAAAGCCGAACAGTTTGCACAGCCCAATCATTATTGCCGGCAGAAGCAGCAGCTTGAGAGCGGCAACAACAAGGATTCTCCAGTTTTTGAACATGGAGCGGAAATCCGAGTGCGCTATGTAAGTGCCGAACATCAGCATCGCCAGCGGAGTGTTGAGAGATGCAATGTATTCAACCGGTTTGTAAGCTGTTTCGGGCAGGTGGATATTAAGCAGATAAAACGGAAGCCCTATAATGACGGCTATTACGCCGGGGTTGAGAATTATCTTTTTGAAATCGATTTTCTTTGCTCCGGCGCTTTTGTCCATAACCGTAATTCCATGTGTGAAGCTGAAAATCTGGAATGAGATAATCACGGCGGAGCAGTAGAATACTCCTTGAGGACCGACAAGCGCATTGTTGAGGGGCAGCCCCATATATCCGCAGTTGCCGTAGCCGCAGGCATATTTGTAGATTGCCGCCTTCTCTTTGTCGCATCTGCGGAATGAAAGCGTGCTTATAACTGCCGCTATTGCGTGCATAAGCAGACCCATCCCTATTGCAATAAAAAGATTTTTAAGCGTGTCGGAGGAATATTCAAGAGTTAAAAATGATTCGATTATTTTTGCCGGAGTGATGATGTAGAACAGCAGATCCGTGCACATAAGAGCCGCTTTTTCGGTAAAAAGACGGGCTTTGTCGGTAACGAACCCGACCGCTACCATCAGGTAGAGAATAATAACCTGCTGAGCCGCGAGCTTCATCACCCCGAATATTTCGGGAAAATTCATTGATTATTCGTCGGCGTTTTCCTCTGCCGAAGCGTCCTGTGCCTCGGTTTGAGCCTCTTCCTTTGCGTCTGCGTTGCCGCCGATCCAGCCGATTCTTGTCAAAACGATTGAGAGGGCAAAGAGCGCGGTTGCAAGGTCGCAGTATTCAACGGGCGAACCTGTGTAAAGCACTTCGGCTTTACCTGAGATTAGCATAATGAATCTCGGAACGAAGCAGACAAGGGCAAGCACCGCCGCAGGAAGACCGAATGCAACAAGCTTCCAGTCAAGACCTTTTGACTCGATTTTGGAGTTGAGCTGTGCGAATGCCGTGAAGAATATGAGCATAAACGCAAGCATAAGCATTTCGAGCAGAAGGTCGGAAACCTTTATGAAGCTGATTGTTGTTGTGAAACGGTAAATGAGGCGGAACATAAACCACACCGTCGGAGCCACGGAGATGATTTTATATTCCGATGCGTTTGTAGCGCCCGAAAGCATGCTGATGCCGAACACCACAAAAAAGATTGCGGCAAGCACTGCAAACAGCGACTGAGCGCACAGCACATAGACCGAAACCTTTGTCATGTCGGATGTCTGGGCGTTGTAGTTGAGAATTGTGTTCAGGTCAAGAGCCGCGTCAAAAAGAACGGCAACTGCGGTGAGCAGTGAGATTATTCCCTGAACAGGGCGTCTTGCAGGGGTTCTGTCAAAGCCGAGTTCGCTCTTGTAAAGCAGAGCGGAGGCCATCGAGATAATAATCCCCGCGCCGATAACGCCGTAAAGAACATAGATGAGTATGTCGGATGAATCGATGTAGAAACCGGTGCCGGCTTCAAGGTTTGTCAAAAACTGGTAGGTTCTTACGGGCAGAGCCGCAAGTGCAACAATGCAGAATGCTATTGTTGAAATAAGAAATCCTGTGTTACGGTTTTTTTCCATTTCAGTTTACCGCCTATCTGTATAATTATTTATTTTGTTTTCTCAGAGCAAACGCCTCAGCGCTCGTCAATGGGAATATATTTGCCGGGTTTGATAACGTTTTTGTATGCGGGTCTGATTATTCTTCCGCCGGTGAGAACCTCTTCCATTCTGTGCGCCGACCAGCCCGCAATACGCGCTACGGTAAAAATCGGGGTGAACAGGTCCTCGGGAATGCCGAGCATTTTATAAACAAGACCGGAGTAGAGGTCAACATTTGCGCACATCGGTTTTT
This sequence comes from Clostridiaceae bacterium, assembly GCA_016288315.1. GTDB lineage: Bacteria > Bacillota > Clostridia > Oscillospirales > Acutalibacteraceae > CAG-177. Next base: position 38,205 of record JAEEYU010000008.1, read on the forward strand.
TGTTCCTCTTGATATTGAAGAAAATTTCGGGTGTCAGCTTTTCGATTGTGTTGAGAAGTCTGAAATCTTCTTCAAATTCAGTGCCGACAGCCGCCTTTTCAGCCCTTGCTTTGAGTATGACGGCTCTCGGGTCGGAGAGTGTGTAAACGGCGTGCCCCATACCGTAGATAAGGCCGGAACCGTCGCCCGCTTCCTTTTTGACTACTTTTGTCAGGTAATCTGCAACCTGACCTTCATCGTTTATGTCTTTGACATTCTGACGCAGGAGCTCAACCATCTGAGCCACCTTGATGTTTGCTCCGCCGTGGCGAGGTCCTTTGAGAGCGCCTATGCCCGCCGCTATTGCGGAGTAGGTGTCTGTTCCGCTTGAGGAGAGCACTCTCGTGGCGAAGGTTGAGTTGTTGCCGCCGCCGTGCTCCGCGTGAACCATAAGGCAGGTGTCAAGCAACTTTGCCTCTTCATCGGTAAAGGAACCGTCGGAACGGATGGAGCTGAGTATTGCCTGTGCCGTTGTGTGCTCCGGATTTACCGGGTTTATCGACATGCTCTGACGGTAATAATGGCGCCTCTTCACCTGGTAGGCGTTGCCCATTATTTCGGGCATTTTTGCGAGAATCTGAAGACTCTGCGTAAGAATGTTGAGAACCGATGTTTCATCCGGATTGTCGTCGTATGAATAAAGGGCGAGAACACACCTTGCCATTTTGTTCATGATATCCGGGGAGGGGGCTTTCATTATCATATCTTCAATGAAGTCCTGCGGAAGCTCCCTGTTTGCGCCGAGGTTGCGTGTGAACTGCTCGAGTTCATCCTTGTTCGGCAACCTGCCGAATATCAGCAGCCAGGCGACTTCCTCATAACCGAAACGGTTTTCTTCCTCGCACGCTTCAACAATATATTTCATATTGATTCCGCGGAATCTCAGCTTGCCTTCACGGGGTATGCGCTCGTTGTCGTCTATGTAGTAGCCCTCAACATTGCATATATTGGTAACGCCTGCGGTAACGCCCGTTCCGTCGGGGTTTCGCAGACCGCGTTTGACGCTTGACAGGTCATAATCTTCGAGATCGAACTTCGAATTTTCAACTATCTGCTCGCAGTAAAAGCCGAGATTTTTCTGCATATTGTCTGTCAGACGGATACTCATTTTCTGCCTCCTTTGCAGGGTGTAGGGGAGTGTGAACAGTCGGCATACTGCCCCAGAATAATGGATTAATTATACACGCGCATATTTTAAAAGTCAAGTAATATTATTTATAATACAACAGATAAGCACTTGACATAAAACCTATAAAATCATAAAATGAAAGGCAGTGTAAATCTCTGATACGGAGGAAGCGCTTTGAAAAGTTATTTCAGAAGAACATGGCTTGATATAAACACCGACGCCCTGCGCGAGAACTATGAGCAGATATGCTCAAAGCTCACGTCCGGAGCGGCTGTTATGGCTGTTGTCAAGGCGGATGCCTACGGCCACGGTGTTGAGCAGGTAGTCAAGGAACTTGTCAGGTGCGGGTGCGAATGGTTTGCCGTTTCAAATCTTGAAGAGGCAATGCAGGTTAAAGATGCGGCTCCCGATTCATCTGTTCTGATTCTCGGCTACACACCGCCCGAATATGCCGAAAGACTTGCTTTCAACGGCATTTCACAGGCGGTTTTCAATCTTGAATATGCAAAGGCACTGTCCGAAAACGCTTCAAAAAACGGCGTTCAGGTCAGAATTCATATTAAAGTCGATACAGGTATGAGCCGACTCGGATTTACTTATCACGACTCCGTCGCAGACGGTGCAACGGCCGCCGATGTGGCTCAGGCGTGCCGCCTGGAAGGACTCTATCCCGAAGGAATATTCACTCATTTCGCCTGTGCGGATGAAGAGAACGGCGAGGCGTTCACCCGCCTGCAGTATGACCTGTTTATCGGACTTGTTCACGAGGTTGAACAGCTCGGCGTGAAGTTTGAAATACGTCACTGCTGCAACTCGGCGGCAACGGTTATTTACCCCGAAATGCAGCTTGATATGGTGCGCCCGGGCATTATTCTTTACGGGCTCGCCCCCTCTGATTTTATCGGCAAATCAATAAAACTCCGCCCCGTTATGAAAATGAAAACCGTTGTTTCAATGGTCAAGGAAATACCTGAGGGCACACCTGTAAGCTACGGCAGAACGTTCACATCTGAGCGCACGATGAAAATTGCAACGGTTCCCGTCGGTTATGCCGACGGTCTGCCCAGAGCCCTTTCGGGCAGGGCTAAGATGCTGATAAACGGCAAGGAGGTGCCCGTTGTCGGCAGAATATGTATGGACCAGTGCATGCTTGACGTTACGGGCATCGACGGCATTCACGAAGGTATGACCGTAACCGTTTTCGGCGGTGAAGGCAATTCCGTTGACGATATTGCGCAAAACGCAGGTGTCATCAATTATGAAATAATATGCGGCATAAACAAACGCGTTCCGAGAGTTTATCTTGAAGACGGCGGTGTTGTCGCCATTTCCGATTATCTTGAAAACAAATAAGGAGAATTTGCCATGAAAAAGAAAACACCTTTCTTCCCGATTCTCGGCTGCCTTTCGGGGGTTGCGAGCGTAGTTGCCGGTTTTGTGCTTTCGTGCAGTGTAAAAGATGCCGCCGCTGCTCTCAAAGCAGGCGCAATCAGTCCCGACGCACCGCAGAATTTTGACTTTTATTCATACTTTTTCGGCAGCGCACAGACAGAGTCTGTCGATGAAACCGCGCTTATGATTTCAAAACTTGTTGAGCTCTGCGGCAAGGGCTTCGGACTTATTCTTATTATGTTCGGTCTGTTCGCCGTCTGCATCTTCGGTTACAAAATCGAAAAAGCGCTCAGAGAGCGTGATTACGCACCTGATTTTATTCCTCCCGTGCAGGATTATCCCTACGGAGCACAGGCGGAAACTCCCGCAGAAAACTATGCGGTTCCCGAACAGGATTATATTGCTCCCGATGAGGGTGCTTACACTGCCGATGAGGGTTTTTCCGCTCAGGAGAGCGGCGCATATTCTCCTGAGGGAGAGAATATGCAATAGCGGTCAAAAACCGGCAGAAAATACAAAGTTATACAAAGTTGAATTCAGTTGTTTTTGCGGCGTTTCAAAGTTAACAATTTTTCAACAATTTATTCCGCGTCAATTCATATTCGCTTAACATTTGGCGTTTACAATGTAAGTGTTCCCGATACGGGGGAGCCGCACCCCCCGAAGGAACAATGCCGTTAAAACGGCAACAATACCCCTCCTCAATTCAACCCTATAGAAAAGACGCCTTCCGCAAGGGCGTCTTTTCGTCTTTTACGGGGGCAGATACCCGGAATATGCGCATAAAACATAAATTGTTATTGAAAATAAAAAAACGGTGTGTTATTATCATAAAGTATTTATTGTGAAGGAGAGCATAAAATGTATAAGCTTTCAGTTCCCGAGGGCTACAAGTCTGCGCTTGACGTCAGACAGACTCAGATAGCCATCAAAAAAATCAAGGATTATTTCGAGAGGGATATTGCCGTTCAGCTTGAACTTATGCGTGTTTCCGCACCGCTGTTTGTTGACAGGGCTTCGGGTCTCAATGACACGCTCAACGGCATTGAGCGCCCTGTTGCATTTGATATAAAAGATTATGACGGCAAGGAGTTTGAGATTGTTCAGTCCCTTGCCAAGTGGAAAAGATACGCCCTTAAAAAATACGGTGTCGGTCCCAGCGAAGGCATCTATACCGATATGAACGCCATACGCCGCGATGAGGATGTTGACAACATCCACTCCGTTTTCGTTGACCAGTGGGACTGGGAAAAACGCATTGAAAAATGTGACAGAACAGAAGAAACGCTCAAAAACACGGTGCGCCTTATTTACAGCTCACTTCGCCATACGGAGCGCTATGTTGCAAGAGATTATGACTTTTTTGAGAGATTCCTCCCAGAAGATATTTTCTTCATCACAACGCAGGAACTTGAAGATATGTATCCCGATCTTACTCCCAAGGAGAGGGAAAATAAGATAGCCCGCGAGAAAAAAGCGGTTTTCATTATGAAAATCGGCGGGGCGCTTAAATCAGGCAAAATCCACGACGGCAGAGCGCCCGACTATGACGACTGGGAGCTTAACGGCGATATAGTTGTTTATTATCCGATTCTCGATATGGCTTTTGAACTCTCGTCAATGGGTATAAGAGTTGACGAAGAATCACTTATGAAACAGCTTGAAATCCGCGGCTGCACCGAGAGAAAGGAACTGCCGTTCCACAAGGCGCTGCTCAACGGCGAACTGCCTTATTCAATAGGCGGCGGCATCGGTCAGAGCAGAATCTGCATGTTCTTCCTGCGCAAGGCGCACATCGGCGAGGTCCAGGCATCCGTCTGGCCGGAAGAAATGGCAAAAGAGTGCGAAGAAGCGGGAATAAAACTGCTTTGATTATAACTTTCACAAGGGACTGCTTGACGGTCCCTTCTTTGATTTGAACGGAGAATAATATGAAAAAGACAAAACCCGTCAGGGGCTCTTGCGCAAAGCCCGATCACATTATGATAAGCTTTTATGATGACTCGCGCCGCAGTATGGCAGTTACCTGGCGCACCTCGACAGACGTTGCGGACGGTTATGCAGAATACCGCAGTGACGGCGGCGAAACTATGATATGCGAAGCGGAAAGTCACATATTTGAAAGCGATATTGACATAAGCGTTATTCATACGGCACGACTTAAAAAACTTACACCGGGCACAAAGTATTATTACACCTGCGGCGACAAAAATAACAGAAGCAGTGAGTTCTCATTTGAAACGCAGGCGGAAAACGTTGAAAAATTCACCTTTCTCGCTCTTGCGGATTTTCAGAAGGGCGAGCCGCACGATCTGCCCGATTATTCTCATCTGGGTGTTTTTATAAAAAAGATTCTGAAAGAACACCCCGAAATAAAATTCATTTTATCCGCAGGCGACAGCACGGACTGCGGCCAGCATGAACAGCAGTGGAACGGAATGTTCTGCGGACTTGAAGGTATTATCGAAAGCGTTCCTTTTATGATGGCGCTCGGCAACCACGACAACAGAGGGTTTGAAGATTACGAAAAAGGCATCGGCAGATACTACGCCGAGCCGGCGGAATATTTCTGCAGTCAGTTCTGCAAGGCGTATCCCGACAACGGAGCGGAGAACTGGAAAACGGAGAATTACTCCTTCGATTACGGCGATGCGCACTTCATAATTTTCAGCATAAACGGTCCGGAAGAAACAGACGAATGGGCAAAAAAAGACCTTCAAAATACTGCCAAAAAATGGAAATTAGGAACCTATCATTTTCCGATTTATTATTCGGGAACGGACTGCGAAAATGACGACGCTTACCCCGTAATGCGCGAAAGCATGGAGATGTGCGATATTATGTTTTCGGGGCACGAGCATAACTTTTCAAGAAGCTTCCCGATAAGAAATGAGGAGATATTCGACCGCCCTTCACAGGGCACCGTTCACTATATGCTCGGCAACGGCAACTGCAATCCGCCGGGCTCAAGAACACTGCAGAAAGTCTGGCACAGCGCATTCTTCCCGCAGGAAGAAAATGTTTCCGCCTACGCCCTAATTGAGGTTGAAGGTGACAGAATAACCCTGACCGAAATGCTTGACGACGGCAGAATTGTTGACAAATGTATTATTGATAAAACGGAGGATATGATTTATCCCTATGCCCTTGCTCCGAGATACAACCGCCCGAGAATGCTTTTCAAGGGTATGGATCCCGGTCTTGCACAGGTTGATGTTCAGCCCGAGATGGTTGACGGCGTCTGGCACATTGCGGCGGCGGTTCTCGCTTCGTTTATCGGAGCGGATGTCAGGCGAAAAAAAGACAGCGTTGAAATTGAACTCTATAACCGCACGGCGGAGTTTACGCTCGGCAGCGATATTGCTCAGACCCGGGAAGGCACACTTTCGCTCGGCTCGAAAGTTTTCAGGGGCAGAAGAGACCAGCTGTATGTTTCTGCAGACGGTTTTGCAAAGGCATTCGGAATGAAATGGTGCTGCAGCGCAAGAAACAACTTTTTGTCTTTCGAACACGAAAGCGAGAGCCATCCCGTTCCCGTTCAGCCGTAAATTAAGTGCTTCGGGTCTTGAAATATTTGCGGAATTATAGTATAATAACGGCGAAAAATTCGGAGGTGCAGGTATGAGCATTAAAAAACTCCTTTGCATATTTACCGCTGTTGCAATGCTGTTTTCATTTGTCTTTGCTGTTAGCGCGGATTTCGGCGACTTCGGCGGGGATTCCGACTACGGCAGCTACGGCGGATATGACAGCTATGACTACGGCGGAAGTTACGATTACGGCGGAAGCTATGATTCAGGCGGAGACAGCTACGATTACGGCGGAAGCTATAACAGCGGCTACGGCGGCAATTATTACTACGGAGGCACCGATTCCTCCGGCTACGGCAGAGAGAGCGAGGGCGGTTCCGCACTGCTTGGCTTCTTTGTGCTTGTCGGTTTGATTATTCTTGTCTGCTACATAATCCACAAAATAAGAGCCGGCAAGAGACCCAAGAGAGTTGCGGGCGGCGGAGCAACGGCAACCGATGCCTCAACGCTCAAGCCGATAAGCGATTACCTCACCCTTGACCCCGAATTCAACGAAGCCGAATTCAAAGAAAAACTTTCCAATCTCTATGTCAAGTTCCAGAACTCCTGGCAGGCAAAGCACATGGAAGATCTGCGCCCGTATCTGACGGATGCCTTCTATGCGCAGATGGACCGCCAGCTTGAAAACTACCGCACAAAGCATCAGACAAATATGGTTGACCGGATAGCGGTGCTCGATGTCAGACTTGTCGGCTGGAAGCAGGAGGGCGAAAATGATGTTATGGTTGCCCGCCTGAAGGCGAGAATTGTCGATTACGTAGTTGACGATGCCACCGGCAACATTGTCCGCGGTTCCGACAAGGTAGAGAAGTTTATGGAATATGAGTGGAATCTCGTCCGCTCAAAAGGTCTCACCACCAAAGAAGCAAGCGGAACCACCGTTCAGGTCTGCCCGAACTGCGGCGCCCATGTTGATGTCAACCACTCCGCACAGTGCGAATACTGCGGCTCGATTCTCACCACCGACACATTCGACTGGGCGGTCAGTACAATCAAAGGTCTTGCACAGCGCACGGCTCAATAATTGAACTGAATTGAATATAAACAAATGAAAATTTATAAAATTCCGGCTGTTTCGGCCGGAATTTTTTCTGCCCGGAACACAATATATAGACGTTATAAAAGGCGGCAAATCACATATAAAGTATTGTGCATTATATATAAAATAATATTAAAATATTTTTCTTGACAAAACGGCGTTTTTGTCGGATAATAGGATTGAACTATAGAATAGAATACGTGCATTCTAACATAAATTTGATACGGATTACGCGGCTGCGGCAGACGTCATGTCAACGGCTCTGCCAGTTGAACAACCGCAGCGGCATAAGGAAGGTAAAGCATGGCTTTTAACAGAGACGGCAACAATTTAGGTGACATATTGCTTGCCAACGGCAAGGTTACAAAAGAAAAACTGGAACAGGCATACGCCGAAAGTCAGAAAACAGGCAAAAACCTCAGTGAATGCCTGCGCGACTTAAAACTCTGCGACGACGAATCCATTGCAAGAGCACAGGGCGAAATGCTCGATGTCCCATATATCAGCTTACGCGCGGTTACCCTTCCTCCTGAAATTGTCAGGATGATAAACGGCAGAGTGTTAAGACAGCACAATGCGGCTCCCGTTGAATTCCTTGACGGCAACACAGACATTCTTGTTGTTGCAATGGTCAACCCGCTCGATATGGTCGCAATAGACGACCTCACAATGATTACGAGCTGCCAGATTGAGCCCAGAATCTCAACGGCAACCGAAATCAACGGCTTGCTTGACAAATACTACGGCTCAGAAGAAGCCATGTCGGCGGTTGAAGCGTTCACTAAAGACCGTGAGAGCAAGCTCGCCGCTATGGCGGAAGAAGAGGAAGAGGAGGAAACCGACCTTCAGTCGGCGCCCATCGTTCAGCTGGTCCGCTCAATTCTTGAGCAGGCAGTCCGTTCCAGAGCCAGCGATATTCACATAGACGCACACGAAACAAAGGTTGTCATCCGCTTCCGTATAGACGGCGTTCTCAAAAACGTCATGTCTTACGACATAGAGCTTCTCCCCGTTATCGTTACCCGTATAAAGATTATCGGCGGTATGGATATCTCTGAAAAGCGCCGCGCACAGGACGGCCGTATCACAATCCACGTTGACCGCCTCGAATATGACCTTCGTGTTTCGATTCTTCCCACATCATACGGCGAAAAAGTCGTTATGCGTATTGCTTCCACCGTCGGCCTTACCAAAACAAAGGCACAGCTCGGTATGAGAGAAGCCGAACTCGAGCGTTTTGACAACATTCTTAAAACTCCCAACGGAATTATTCTTGTTACCGGCCCCACCGGCTCGGGCAAATCAACAACGCTTTACACAGCGCTTTCGGCACTCAACGATGAAACAGTTAACATCATCACCGTTGAAGACCCTGTCGAAGCTAACATAAACGGTCTTAACCAGGTTCAGGTTAACCCCAAAGCAGGTCTTACATTTGCATCGGCGCTTCGTGCAATCCTCCGTCAGGACCCTGACATTATCATGATAGGTGAGATCCGAGACTATGAAACTGCTTCAATCGCAGTTCAGGCGTCAATCACCGGTCACTTGGTTGTAAGCACCCTGCATACAAACTCATCCTCGGCAACAATCACACGTCTTCTTGATATGGGCGTTGAATCTTATCTTATTGCGGACTCCGTTGTCGGCGTTATCGCACAGCGACTTGTCCGTAAGCTCTGCCAGCACTGCAAAAAGGGCAGGGATGCCACCGATGAAGAAAAGAGAATTCTCGGTATTCCCGTATATAAGCCGTTCACCATTTATGACCCCTGCGGCTGCCCGATGTGCGGCGACACGGGCTTCTACGGCAGAACAGGTGTTTATGAGATAATGCAGATTACTCCCGAGCTTAAACGTCTCATAACGGCAAAGGCGAACACTGAAGAACTCAAAAACGCCGCACTTAAAGACGGTATGAACACCCTTCGTATGAGTGCTGCACAGTATGTTATAGAAGGCACAACCACAATTACCGAAATGCTCAAGGTTTCTGCTGAAACCTGATTATTGATACTGACAAATCCCGGAGGTTCAAATAAATGTTAAAATTTGCAGAGTGCGTCCAGAAATGTGCCGAGGTCGGCGCTTCCGACCTTCATATATGCGCAGGTTATCCTCCTTCAATGAGGCACAACGGCGCTCTTGAGGCAATTGATTTTGAAGAGCCCTTAACTCCCGCAGAATGCACGTCTCTTGCTTATGAGATTTTAAACCCGATTCAGATTGATGCTCTTAAAAAAGAAGGCGAAATCGACTTTGCCTACTCCGTTGACGACACCCGACTCAGAGTCAATGTTTATCAGCAGAGCGGCACAACGGCAATTGCCGCCAGACTTCTCAGAGGCAACATCCCTTCAATTGAGGAGCTTGAACTCCCCGAAGCGCTTGTCAACCTCCAGCACAAAAAGCACGGTCTGATTCTTGTTACCGGCATCACGGGTTCGGGCAAATCAACAACACTTGCGGCTCTTGTTCAGCTTATCAATAAATCCTTCAGCAACCACATCATCACAATCGAAGAACCTATTGAATATATTTATCCCAAGGGCAAGGCAATCATAAACCAGCGCGAAATCGGCACAGACTGCAAGAGCTTCGCAAATGCGCTGCGCGCAGCCCTCCGTGAAGACCCTGACGTCATCCTCGTCGGTGAGATGCGAGACAATGAAACAATCGCAACAGCTCTCTCCGCAGCAGAAACAGGTCACCTTGTTCTTTCAACACTTCATACAATAGACGTTGCAGGTGCCGTTGACCGTATGATTGACTCCTTCCCCGCACACCAGCAGTCGCAGATACGCTCTCAGATTGCGGACGTTCTCGAATGCGTTGTTTCACAGCAGCTTATTCCCAGAATTGACAAAGACGGTCGTGTAGTCGCAACCGAGCTTATGCTCTGCAACTCCGCTATCCGCACACATATCCGTGAGGGCAAAACCTTCCAGATTCCAAACACCATATCCACCTCGCGCAAGCAGGGCATGATGCTTATGGATGACTGTATTTATGAACTTTACGTCCGCGGCAAGATTTCAGGCGCAAACGCCTGCGCATTTGCTCACGACCGCGACGCCATGAGCAAAAAGGTTATTTAACACCAAACCCGACATAACACATATATTAATTATTGTAATAAAAAATTTGTAATTATCATTTCAAAAAATACCGAACAAAAATGAAAAGGGGTAGATTGAATGGCAAAATTTAATTATACCGCAATGGATGCTTCCGGTAAAGAAACAAAAGGCACCATTGAAGCCGCCGACCGTGAAGAAGCCCAGTCCATAATCAGGTCAAAAGGTCTTACAACTCTCAAAATTGAAGGTGCAAACGCTCTCAACTCCGACCTTAATTTCTCTTTTATGGAAAAAAAGCCCAAGCCCAGAGAAATGTCCGTTTTCTGTAACCAGATGGTCAGTGTTCTCTCTGCAGGCGTAGGTATGGCGGACGCTCTCAGCATGATAGGCGAGCAGACTGCAAACCCCAAGCTCAGAAAAGCGGTTCTCGGTTGTTGCAAGGGTATACAAAGCGGCGAAACACTTGCCGAATGTATGAAGCAGTATGACGTATTCCCCGAGGTTTTTGCTACAATGGTTGCCGCCGGTGAAGAAACGGGCTCGCTTGAAAAATCATTCTCCCGTATGAGTGAGCGTTTTGAAAAAGACGCCGCATTAAAGGGTATGATTAAAGGCGCAATGACATACCCAATAGTTCTTTTGATAATCACAGTCGTTGTCGTTATCATAATGCTCAACTTTGTGGTTCCGAAGTTTCAGGACACGCTCCAGTCTATGGGCACCGACCTCCCCGCGCTTACAAAGGGTGTTATAGCGGCATCGGATTTTATGAAGGCGAACATAGTTCCGGTTGCAATCGGAGTTATAGCGGTTATTGTAGGTCTCAGGTTTTTCAAGAAATCCGATTTCGGTAAGCATCTTTTTGCCAACCTTGCACTGAAATTGCCGGTTGTCAAAAACTTTACAATAAACAGTGCTTGTGCAAACTTTGCAAGAACTCTCGCAACAGTTATTGACTCCGGTGTTCAGCTTACCGACGGGCTTGATATCACTGCCGACACAATGTCAAATGTTTTCTTTAAAGAAGCAATTCAGCAGGCAAAGGGAGAGGTTGAGGTAGGCACATCTCTTGCAGAGGCACTTGAGCATACAAAACTGTTTCCGTCACTGCTCACCAATATGACAAAAATCGGCGAGGAAACCGGCAACATTCCCGTTCTTATGGACAGAGTTGCGGCGTTCTATGATGATGAGGTCGCCGAGTCATCAAAAGCGCTTACCGGTATGCTTGAACCGCTGGTTATCATCATTATGGCGGGCATTGTAGGCACTATTATTCTTGCGGTTATGATGCCGATGGCAAGCATGTATACAGCTATGGACAATCTTTAATATCTGCAATGGTATTATTCCGGTTCCACTGAAAAAGATAAACATTTATTCCGCACTCTTATTTCAATTCTTTTGTATTATCGCCAAACGGCTTTAATAAAATTATATTACCTGGAGGGGATTTACGTGAAAGTATTTTTCACAAACCTTCGCAAAAACTCTGAAAACAACAAGGGTTTTTCACTTGTTGAATTAATCATCGTCATCGCAATTATGGTTGCTCTTGTCGCTATGCTTGCGCCTCAATTTACTAGATATGTTCACAAATCATATGATGCTGTTGTTACAAGAGCAGCAGAAGACGTTCTTGCTATGGCAAAGGCCGAAGCAGCATTTAATAAATTAAAACAAGTTGACGAAGACACACCTGGGACAATAACTGTTAGAGCACGAAACGGTAATGGCCCGATTGAAATCATTTTAGAAAACTTGGAGTATAATAAAAAAACTGGAAATGAAGCACAAACTGAATTCGAGGATAATTGTGGAGTAGATTCAAACAAATCTTCAAAAACCTCTACCTATTATGTGATTACAATTGATGGTTCAATACATACTCAATCTGGAGGACCAGAAGTTGAAATAAATGAGTATAGTTAATATTGATAGTTTATCAACAGAGATTTTTGTTTATATTAAGTTTATGTTTTTGGTTAAATCCGTCGCTCACATAGGGGGGGAGTGACGGTTTAGCAATAAATAATAATATGGAGGAAATCAAAATGTTATTTATGAAAATGGCACAGGCTCGCGAGAACCGCAAGGATAACAAAGGTTTCTCACTCGTTGAGTTAATCATCGTTATCGCTATCATGGTTGCACTTGTAGCAATGCTTGCTCCTCAGTTTGTTAAGTATGTTCAGAAGTCCCGTGACGCTGTCGTAAGCGATGCGGCAGAGAACGTTTTTTCAATGGTTAAATCGGAAGCGGCACTTAACAACATTGCCATTGCATCTTCTGCAACCGTAACTATTAAGTGCTCCAATAATAATGGTCCTATTTCAATCACACAATCCGGCATTACATTCCCGGATAATGGTGAATACAAAACCTCAGGATGGGCAGGCTTTGTAAATGATTGCGGTATTGATTTACGCAAAGACACAAAGTCAGATAAGGTATTTACTATTACAATCACATCAAATTCTTCAACAGGAGGATACCTTTTCTCAATGGCAGAATCCTAATCGGATTTTTAAACCATATTTAGGTATTAAACATTAATTACCCCGAAAGGCGCGTGCCTTTCAAACGTTGATTAATCCGGATTAAAAAATGTCATTCGCCCCAACACTCCCCCTTTGTTGGGGCGCGGATTAAATCAATGATTACTCCTGAGGCGGAGCTTCTCCGTCTTCAGAAGAACCCCGAAGGAGAACTCACGTGAAACAGGCAGCTGAACTCATAATGCAAACGGCCCCGTGGCTCGTTTATATATTCACATTTCTGTTCGGCATTGTGTTCGGCAGCTTTTTAAACGTTTGTATATATCGCATTCCTTTAAAGCAAAGCATTGTCACGGTTCCTTCACACTGTATGACCTGCGGCAAAAAGCTTCACTGGTATGAGCTCATACCGCTTTTCAGCTGGCTCGCCCTGCGCGGCAAGTGCCACGGCTGCAAGTCAAAAATCTCACCGCAATACCCCGTTATTGAAGCGGCAAACGGGCTTTTATGCGTGCTCGCCCTGTTTGTGAAAGGGCTTACGGTTGATTTCATTCTCACCTGTCTGCTTTTCTCGGCGCTTCTTGTTATCTCTGTAATTGACGCACGCACATTCGAGATTCCTTTCCCCATAGTCATCTTTATTGCCTTTTTAGGCGCTGTCAGACTGGTCTTTTATCACGAACACTGGCTTGACTCAATCCTCGGCCCCGCTGTTATGGGCGCATTGTTCCTGATAATCATACTCATAACCGGTGGCAAGGCAATGGGTGGGGGAGACTTCAAACTCGTTATGGCAGCAGGCCTGTTTTTAGGCCTCAAAAAGAGTCTTCTGGCTCTGTTTATTGCAAGCTTATTCGGCTCAATAATACATTTAATATTAATGAAGGCGCTTCACAAAGGGCGCCAACTGGCATTCGGACCATATCTTTCGGCAGGTTTTTCAGTCGCCGCACTCTGGGGCGACAGACTGGTTGAACTTTACCTGTCGTTTATGGGAATATCCCTTTAATTATTTAAAGAAAATAATAAGGTAATAATACCTTTTATATATAGATACAAAAAAGAGAAAAAATATGAAAAGGAATGATAAACTATGGCGGCAAAACTGTTAAACATCGAATGCGGTAAGCGCATATGCAAAGTTGCGGTTTCCGAAAAAAGAGGCAAAGCTTTTACAATAAGCGACTGCTTTACATTCGCCACCCCCGAAGGATCGGTAGTTGACGGTCAGATAGTCAACCCCGTTGAACTCGGTGAAAAGCTCAAGCAGGAAATGGCTATGCATGCCCTTTCGGCAACGGATGTTGTTTTCTCTGTTACTTCAACCAAGATTGCAACCCGTGAGGTTACTCTCCCTATAGTCAAAGAGGATCAGATAAAGAGTGTTATCAGAACAAACATCTCAGACTATTTCCCGATTGACACTTCAAAATATCTTGTTGACACAATGATTCTCAACAAGACCAAAAAAGAGAGCCGCGTGCTTGTAGTCGCAATGCCTATCGCAATGAGCGACAGCTACACCACTCTTGCAGACGCCGCCGGTTTAACCGTAGAAGCGCTTGACTTCAGCGGTAACTCACAGTATCAGGTTCTCAAAGGCTTCCGCAGTGAAGGCGTAAATATGTATATCTCCATCGACCCCGATTCATCGTCAGTTGCGTTTATGGAAGACGGCAACATGCTTATGCAGCGTGCCCTCTCCGTAGGCGGTGATGAGATGATCTGCCGTTATATGGCAACACAGGAAATGATGGATGAGGATTACCTCAAAGCTCTTCAGGAACTCAGCGTTTCCAAAGAGAATCCCACTGCAATAGCAGATACCGAAGAATTCAGCGACTGCCTTTCAAGACTTGTTACAGGTCTTTCAAGAAGTGTTGACTACTTCCGTTCGGGCAGCGAAGACAATGCAGACAAACCCATTGAGCGCATAGTCCTTATGGGCAGCTGCTGCCACCTTGCAGGTCTCAAAGAGCTTGTCGCGGATGTCATAGCTTCCTCAACCTACTGGCTTGAGGAAGTTCCCGAAATGCAGGGTCTTGCAAATAGCATCGAGAGCATTTCGGTTTACATCAACAGTCTTGGCGCCCGCGTTGCTCCGATGAGCTTCCTCGCAGACGAATACCTTAAAAGAACAGGTCGTGCAGGCGGCAAAAAGAAGAGTGCAGCCGGCTCGCGCTACGGCTTACTTGTTTTCGCAGCAGGCTTGCTTATTGCCGGTGTTCTCTGCGGCATAGTTCTTATGCAGAACAGAAGTCTCAACGGTGAACTCAACAGAATCGAAAAAGAAATAGACCAGAAAATGTATGCCGAAGACACATACAATTCTTATTTAAGATATCAAAACGGCGATAAACAGCTTCAGATGTTTGTTGACGGTTCACTTAACAACAACGAAAAACTTCTCGATTTCTTTGCGGAGCTTGAAAGAAAGATGCCATCGGCTGTTTCAATGCTCTCTGCAGACTGCACAACAACAGGAGTAACAATGTCCATAGAGGTTCCTCGTTTTGAGGAGGCAGCTGTTGTTGTCAGACAGTTCCGTTCCTTTGACACAATAGACGTTATCACTGTTAGCTCTATGGGCAAATCTACAGATGATGCAGGACTCGAAACGGTCAGTTTCACAATTACCTGCCTCTACAAGGTTGAAGAAACCACAACAGTTGCAGTTGTAGAACAGACAACTGCAGAAGAATAATCAGGGAGGTGCGAAAAAATGGCAAAAGAAGGTTCAGCAAAGAAAAAACTTACATGGCGTGAGTATAACCTTATTCTCACGGTTTTAGGCATAGCTATAGTTCTTGCGGCATATTTCCTCGGCTACTCAAAATATACCGAGAAAAACGCAGCTCTTGAAGAAGAAATAGGCACTCGTTCGGCGTATCTTACAGAACTCAACGATTGCTACAATAACCTCAAAACTTATGAAGACGGCATTGCAGAAGCCAAAAAGAATATAGCTTCCAATCTTTCAAAACTTCCGGTCAGCGGAAAAGATGCAAATGACAAAAAGCAAGCAGGCATTAATGACGAAGATTTTCTTCTTTATTTGATGGAAGCAAGCAAGGCGGTTGGGGCAGATCTTCAGACCGTTGATTTCCAGTCCAGTTCACTTGTTGCTCAGTTTGATTGTTTTGTAGGTGATGAAGTTAAAAATATCAGCGGTTATCGCACAGGAACAACCTCATCGGGCGTTCTTACATACAATCAGCTTAAAGACTACCTTCGTTATATCTATGAAAAAACCAACAATACCACTTTTGTTGATTCTATTTCCATAGCTTATGAGGCTGAGACCGCGAGACTCAATTCTTCGGTAAGTCTCTCTAAATATTATGTTGATTACGAGAATTCCGATTATACAGCGCCTCCCGTTCCCAACGTTCCTATCGGAACAGGTAATCCTTTCGGAACAGCAAGCACTCCAGCTACTACAGCTCCCGCCACAACCGCACCTGCAACAACAGTGGCTCCTACTACGTCAGCTCCTACAACAGCAGCACCTACTACTGCCGCTTAAATCTCTTAAAGGGGGATAGGCTCTATGCTTAAAAAATATTTCAGCGCCAACAAGGGCTTTTCCCTTGTTGAGTTGCTGGTTGCAATTACCATTCTTGGCATTGCTGCTGCAACAGTTGCGCATTCGTTCATTACCTCTTCAAGAATCACTCAAAAATCAAAGACATTCGGTGAAGCCACTGTTGCGGCAGATAACATTGCCGAAGCTGTTGACGCATTTACAATTGATGAGTTTCTTTCCGGTTCAGCCGGTGAAATGCTTGATATTGACAGCGACACTCAATTTTTCAACGGCTATGTCGCCCCGGAGGCGTATGTTGAGGGTGCCGACCCGAATTTTGAAAAAAATGTTTATCAGGCAGCAATGACAAGTGTTCGGTCCGGCAACACCGCTTATGATGCAGTTGTTACAATTTCAAACGGTGATTCCACAGAGGAAGAGAGTTCCGATGCATACGGTATTTATGTGCTAAACAATTATGAAATTGCTCAGTTTACCGAAATGGATGGTTCTTTCACTCAGTCCTGGCAGGAGAATCAGAATCCTGTCACTCTTGCAGAGAAAGCTTTTCAGGAAGAGGCAAACCTTAATGACGGAATAACTACCTACAACAACTCAACCAGGCTTCCTGCGAAGAACAGAGTTATTTCAATAAATGTTTATAAAGATCTCACCGGACGGATTCACATGGATGTTGTATATAACTTTACATGGACCTATGCAACAACCGGCGGTGAAACAAAAGTGTTTACATACGACTGGACCAGCGCCGTTACATTCAAAGACGGAACTACTGCATATACACCGGAAGATGAAAACGACGAACCTACCGTGTTCTTTATGTATTACCCTGATTATGATCAGAAAAGGTTTTTATTATCAGGTCAGGCAGTCGGAAGCAGAGTGTCGCGCTATGAAATCGGCACTCCCACTGAAGCTCCTGGTTTTGATTCTTCATATTACGACCTGGCAAACAAGGTTAATAATATTGATTATAACAGCAATTCCAAAGGATACGGCGGAAGTGACCTGATTGTTATCAACAATCTGGGTAATATACCGACCAAGTTTTTCATAGTTAAACAGAGACTTGTCAAAACACTTGAAGACGGAACAACCCGACCCTACACAAACCAGGAATTATATCAGTATGAGCAGGCGTCTTATATGGCGTATGTTATTGAAAACCTTACAGATGATGCTCTTTTATATGATAAAACCAAAAATACGATATATACAAATATCGGCGTCAGTATGATAAACAGCGCTGCCAATCCGTGGCAGAGATTTTTCGGCAGAAAAGTCAATGTCAACAGTGGTTATATTCAGATTCAGGGCTATGAAGATAAGGTTTTTAACCCGGCAGCATATGACCCTGATGATCCCACAACATACGACAAAAACTATATGAATAAAAACCTTGTTAATGTTGAACGCAAACCCAGATATTACAGTGTTACCATTGACATTTATCCGGCAGGCACCGTTAAAACAGAGGCGCACACCAACGCTGAAGGTGATGAAACCGGTCAGTTTGATATTGATGTTGAAGGGGCCAATCCTATTTATTCATTCTCAGGTTCAAAACTGCAATAATTTTTTCAGATTAAACCAGGGCAATCCGGAGGTATAAAATGAAAGGCTTAAGATTATTAAAACAGAATAACAAGGGTGTCGGTATTATATCCGTCATTATTGCTTTGTCATTTTTAGCAACTCTTGGTCTGTTGATTATGGCTATTTCATACACATCTTCCGAGATGAAGTCTTCTGAACGAACAGGCAGAGAAGTTGCATACAACGCCTCTGGCGTTGTGGAACAGCTTCGTTCCGGCGTTGAACTTGCGGTTTCGGATTCAATTAAAGACTGCTATACCGGTGTTATGACTAACTACAGTTTTCACAGAAGTGACATAGAAAACACGTTTGACCGTGAATTCAGTGAAGCTCTTTGCAGCTGGAAACCGTATTATGTTGACAAATCCGGCACTGTTTACTATTACATCAGCAACGATAATCCCGAACAGAAAAGTATTGACAAGAGTTTGGGTATTGAGTTCTTATGCGGAACACCTGAAATACACAATATAGGCACCAATAATCAATATTCTGAATACCCGAAGTTTAATGTAAATGCGCTTAAAAGATTTGTAAAAGCACGATTTGATGTTGTCGATGACGATATAATTATCACCTGTCTTGATGAAGACGGCAACATAGCCGAAGACGGTCTGGGCGTAGCGGAGTGGAAAACCATGTCTTCCGTTGACCCTGATGACAGCACAAAAACTATTGATACACCTGTAAGCATTACGCTTAAAGACATTCAGATTTCATACAGAAAAATTTTCAGAACAGTCAGGATTTCCACCGATATTGTTATCGATTTTCCCGATACCGGCTTTGTTTACCAGGAAGAAACCCACGGCAACAAATACACTGAATTTGCCATTATTGCAAAAGAAGGGTTTGAACTTGGCGCTCCCGGTGGATATGTCAAAATTGACGGTAAAGCTTATGCCGGCAATGTTGTAGTTTCACCGAAAACCAACTCGCATATGCTCTGGGTCGGCATCGGCAGCATGCTCATTACACCGGGCGATGTAGAAATTAACGGCAAAAACACAACTCCCAACAATCCGACCGCCACAGACCCAGACTGGCCGTCGGACGGCAGTGCTTTTTATATCAATAACAAAGCAGAACTCTGGGCAAACGGAATCAAAGTTAATTATGATTCGGCAGTTAATCTCAGAGGGAATGCCTATATTAAAAACGATCTCAATCTTGCACAGCCGAGAGCTAAAGCAACCCTTGCGGGTAACTATTACGGCTTCGGCGGAGATGACACCAACCCGGGCAAGAGTTCGTCAATTATTGCTCAGGGTTATTCAAAAGCAAACAATCAGACTGAGCTTAATCTCAGTGAAATTAATACTCTTTCACTCGGCGGCTATTCATTTGTTAATGTTGTAAACGCCGACGGAACTGAAATTGAAGGCGGCAAAGGTCGCGTTAAAATGGGTCAGTCCATGGCTGTAAC
The DNA here is from genome assembly GCA_016288315.1 of Clostridiaceae bacterium. GTDB lineage: Bacteria > Bacillota > Clostridia > Oscillospirales > Acutalibacteraceae > CAG-177. The sequence goes on from JAEEYU010000008.1 coordinate 57,541, forward strand.
AGAAGACCAGACGGTTTACCTTATTCCCGTTGATTTAATGCAGAATGAGAGTAAAGGCATTTCACTTCACACCAATCCCGAAGTGTTTGATACTCCCGGTGATTATGCCGCATTCATTCAGAAATTCCAGAAAACAAACGATGCCAACCAGCCTATCGACGAGTATTATCTCCCTGCCGGAGACGATTCGGTTATTTTAAAGAATGTTCCCGACGGTCAGAATGAATACGGTCAGAGCAAATATGTTGACAGAACAGCTTCGTATTACGGCATCACAGTTCAGCCGGTTTCAAAACTCAGCGGAGGCAATACAATAGGTTACTTCTTTATGAAGTTTGCATCCCCGAATCAGGCAAACCAGTTCTTCCGCGATTATTTTGCAACGCATACTGACAGAGTTACCAATTACACAAAACAGTATATCAAGCTTAAAGATCTAGACGATAACGACCTTGATGATGTTGTCGCCAACTTCCAGCTGAAAGATATAGTAAAACTCAACTCAACAGAAATAGTCGGATATGACAGCAATTTCGAGAACCTTTGCGTCACACTTTATACCGACAAAAAAGCTGAAGCGGCTCCGGAGCCGGAAAGACGCACGGCAACAAACCCGTTTGATTATTATTTAAAGCGCGACAACGCAGGAATCAGTTATCTTGACAAAGCGCTTGGCTCTTCGCCAAAAGACATTTATTATGTCAAAGATGATAAAAGAGTAGCTCTTGTAACAAACAAAGATTACACATTTCCGGCAACAGAAGAAGATAAAAATATCTGCCTTATTATTTCAACCGCAGATGTTACAATAACATCAGATTTTAACGGCTTGATTATGTGCAAAGGCAAAGTTATTGTTCAGGGCAATGCGGTTCTTAAACCCGACACCGAAAGTGTTGACAAGGCTCTTAGAGAAAGCACAGAATTGGGCGGGGGAATAACCAGCATTGTCATAAAAGACAGTAATAACATCGACCAGACAGTGAAAATTGAAAACCCGAGAGATTATCTGTATTACACCGCAACGGAGTCTTCAGAGGAGTTCCAGGCAAAAGAGCCGGTCTATTGGGATGTAGGCAGTCTTGTTCATTTTGATAAATGGAAAAAAGGCTGATTTCCATTTTATATTTTAGGCAGAGCCGAAAGGGGCAAGGATTATGACGCAGAGAAATAACAATAAAGGTTTTTCACTGGTTGAACTGCTAGTGGTAATAGCTATTATGGGCGTTGCAGTTTCACTTGTCAGTTATTCCTTTGCTTCCGTTTACCGTGCAAGATCAAAAAGAGCGGCAGAAACGCTTGATGCGGTTATCTCACAGTGCAAAATTGATGCTATGAGCGGTCTTGACTGCGCTCTTGAAGTTGCCTTGGATGACGGTGATTATTATGTTAATCTTTACAGAGTTGACGAATCTGGCAATATGAATCTTTACAAAACCGAAAAACTCGCTTCCGATCGTCTCAGCTTAACCGTCGGCAGCGATACCGTTGAAGAAAATCCGCTTATTATCCGTTTCAACACTTCAGACGGTTCGTTTGTTTCTGCCGAAATGGGCACAACAGATTATTTTGAGTCAGGTTCAACTCTGTTGCTTACATTATCTTCAGCCGGCACGCACACAATTACACTTTATAAAAACACAGGCGAACATGTTTTGGATGCTTAAGAGTGGAGGCATAAAATGAAAAGGAATAACAAAGGCTTTTCGCTTGTTGAACTGCTTGTCAGTTTTGCCATACTGGGCATTATCAGCGTTATTATCGGCATAATTCTGACATCAGGTTCAAACATGTTTACAAAAAACAAAAAGGTATTAAGCCTGCAATACAAGTCACAGGTTGCCTCTGCACAGCTTCACAACCGTCTTCAGAACTGCAACGCCGGAATAGCGGCGGATGAAAACAACCTGTGGGCGGTTCACAAAGAAAATGACACCAACGGCGAAATTTATATTTTCACTTTGGATGACGGTGAAAACACGGTTTATCTTCGCACATTTGATGTTGTAGTAACCGATGATGACACCGGTGCCAAAACAGTTGAAGTCACTTATGAAAGTGAATCAGGTTCTGTAGATTCATCAAACAGCATAACAACAGGAGTAATTGCCGATTGTGTGGCACAGCCGTTCTGCTCGGGTGTTGCCTCCTGGGAGATTGAAACGGGGCCGAGTGGCAGTGCTTACGCTCAATATGCAACAGTCACACTCAACCTTGAACAGGAGGGCTCAACCTACACAAGAAGGTCAGCTGAATCGTTCAGAAACAGACCTTATAATATTGATTTGAACGGCATAGCAGATGATGATAAAACCGATAAAGTAATAAATACCGTTTTCGGGTTAGAATAATATGGGGGTGAGAATAAAATGATGAAAGAAAAAAGCAACCTTTCAAAAATAACGGCAGTTGTTCTTGCTGTTTCAATGATTCTTGGCACGGTGGCTTCAATTGTTACCAACGCCGGGGACAATGACCCTGTGTCTCTCGGCTACATTGAACACATCAAAAGGCAAAAAAATGAAGACGGCACAGCTTTCAGAATACTCGAAGTAGCCCCCGAAAAGTCTAAAAGTTCAATGGGTTACTATGTTGACGGTTACGAACCAATAGCGAACTGGCCGCAGGAAGCAGCCGCAATTCCCACAAAGTTTTCAAGAACCGAATATGTCAACAATATGTTCAACGCCCTTGGCAAAGCCGGCCTTTTAAGCGAGCAGGATAATGCCGCTCCCTTAAAGAAAATCAGCGATTATAAAGAATATTATCCCTGGGAAGAAGTCCCTGATGACGCAACGAAGTTAACTCTTGCCAACGCTGAAACCGTCACCGATATTCACGGCGGCTTTGAAGCGGACGAAAACGGCTCTTATATTCTTGATGCCAAATACTTTCTTCCCACACTCTTTGACGCTGAGGATTGGTATTCCAACCTTATGTCAAACGTTGCAAGGGGCACAATAGCCAACAACGGTTTCAACTGCTCCGGTGCGGAAGTCTCACTTGAAGGCGAAAAAATTGTTGTCAAAGCGTCTCCTACTGTCGGCAATGCAGATTATGATGTTTACACAATGTATGGCGGCAGCGACATTTTCTATAAGATGGATTGTGAACCCAATACGGATTACACAATCAACTACACAGCCGAAATTGAGGGCTCGGGCTCGGGTCAGATTTTCGTTTTCGGTTATAAACAGGATTATTCGGGCGAAAGGGTTGTATGGTATGAGCGCCCAATTTCTTCAACCCGCACATATTACGACGGCGACTCAACGCATTATGTTCGTCATTTCCATACAGATGCAAATGATGAATGGCTCGGCATAAGGTTCGGCACCGCCGAGGCGCCCGATACTACAGCAAAGTTTTCAGATGTCTTGATTTATAAAAATACTGACAAATATGCCGGAGCAGACTCTGTTCAGGATGCAAAAGAGTTCTATTACGGTGATGCAGGTGAGAACCGGAATATATTCTCACTGTTTGATTTCTTTGATAATTTTGTTTCAAATCCCGAGCAGAACAGCACTTATTCTGAAAGCGGCACTCTTAATAATATCACTTTCGACGGTGAAGTCCTTAAAATCGATGCCCAGGTTTCAATGCCGATTGCTTACAATTATGCGGGCAATGAAGGCGCCCTTGCAAGAAAATTCTATCTTGTGCCTGTTACCCCCGGCACTTCATACACTTATTCATACACAACCAGAAACACCCAGAGAGTTGAGGATGTTTCATCTCCCACCCGCAGCTTTGTTCAGATTATCGGTCTTACTGATGAATACGGTCAGCAGAATATTCTGACTGAGGCGGGCAGCCAGTATGAGCAGGTCGGCCAGGAGACAAAAACCGGCACATTCACAACCGATGCAAACACTAAATATTTAATTGTTTCCTTCGGCGTCGGCAACAGCAACACAATTGCCGAGTGGTGGGATTTCTCCATAATCAGCAGTGAAGAAAGCACAGACGTTTCCGGCAATTACTATTACTACGATGTCATATTCACCGAAAAAGCTTTTGCCAACTTTGGGAATGGTGAATATGTTTACGTCAAAAACGCCGACGATACCTATGAACTTGTAGGAGTTAAAGAAGAAAATAACGCAAGCGACTTCCCCGCGGGTGTTACATTCTATTCTGCGGCAGTCAATACGGATGTAGGTCCTCAGATTTATTTTGATTCCGACCACCCCTACCGCACGCCCAGAGCAAGTGCTTATCACCGCGCTGCAGAAAATGAAACGCCCTATTTTGCCAGTATTACAGGCGTCGGCACCTATGTTGGTGATGCAATTTACGGGGAGTATTCATTTAACCCTGATATTGATGGCACAGTCAGCATTATTACGGATACTGTTTTCTACACAGGCGGCTACTCAAACAATGAGTGGTTCAAGTATTATGTGCTTGATTATGATGACGAAGATGTTTTCTCCGTCTATGTTGATACACTCACCCCCGCTGAGCTTGATGACAAACTCGGTGTAATAGAGTATTATGACCTTGTCGTGTTCACGGCAGGCACAGGCAGCGACGGCTCTGCTGGGGCGTTCTCTTCGGACCTTTCAGCCGATTTTATGACCAGATATAATGAGAGCGAGGGTAATGAAAAGCCGTATTACACATTCAAAACGCCTACAGTTATTGACAAGGCAATTCTGGACAGTGATGAAACTCCGACAAATTTAAAAGCGTTCCTGCAGTATCTTGCAACAGAGTCAGGCAAGAGCGGTTCAACAACCGGCTGGGTTGAAGATTTTGTTTACTGCTTCAATTTTGCCGATTCAACTACTGAGAACAGCACAATTTCAACTTATTACAGATACATCACATCGTTCACCAAATATCTCGGTGAAATTCCCGATGGCGCCGCAATCAAAGTCAGAAGCGGTGACGGTTATGCCGATTTCGGTGTATATCACAGATACGGCGGCAATGACTGGTATATTGAGGCAAACGGCAACAGAATCAAAAAAGATGAAAATGACGGCAACTGGTATAAGGTCGATTCAAGCAACAACAAGCTTGAAAAAACCAATCTTGATTACAGCGA
>JAEEYU010000009.1 GCA_016288315.1 Clostridiaceae bacterium
GCGGCTGAAGAAATCTGCGCAAAGCTAGGCTTCAGAAAAATCACGGGCTGATAAATCTTAACACCAGCAGACAGAACCGCCCTCCGGCGGTTCTTTTTTTGCATTTTCTCTATGAACCCCTGTCATCCTGAGCCGCAGCGCCGAAGCGCGTCCGGCGTTCCGCTTCCAACCCCTATGCCTAAAACTTATAACCAAACCTGTCATCCTGAGCGCAGCGAAGGATCTCTTGTAGGATCGATTATCAATCGCCCACCGCCTTAACCTCAATCCCCCTGCAACAACCGCCGCACAAAAAAACCCCCGGCAACAGCCGGGGGTTCGTTCATTTCAATCAGTCTTCGTCTTCCTCGTCGTCGTCTTCGTCGAAGTCAAAGGTAAGAAGCTCGTTGCACTTCGGGCAGTTTACGCTGCCGTCAATAAGTGTCTGCTCGTCAACGCTGAATTCCTCTCCGCAGGAGGGGCAGGTGATGTCGAAGCAGTCTTCGTAATCTTCTTCATCCTCTTCGTCAAAATCGTCGAAGTCATCGTCGATGTCATAGACGTATTCTTCAAGCTCGTCAAGGTCTTCGTCAACAGCGTCAACCTGCTCTTCGAGCTCGTCAAGCTCTTCATAAAGGCCGTCCAGCTCTTCCTGAAGGTCGGCAATCTCAACCGCCATGTCGTCAACAAGGTCAATAAGCGCCTTGATAAGCTTGTCCTGTGCGCTGTCGCCCAGACCGAGACCTTCCGCAAGGCCTTTTACATACGAGGTTTTCTCCGTGATGGTCTTTTCTTCAAAATCCATAATCTGCCTCCTTAAAAATTACGCTCTGCTGAGGTATTCGCCCGTTCTTGTGTCAATAACAATCATTTCGCCCTCGTCGATGAAGAGGGGAACCTTAACCTCTGCACCCGTCTCAAGCGTTGCGGGTTTGGTGGCGTTGGTTGCCGTATTGCCTGCAAAACCGGGGTCTGTTTTTGTAACCTGAAGTTCAACCGAGGTGGGGGGCTCAAGGCCGAAGACCTTGCCCTTGTATGAGAGAATGCGGCAAACCGTGTTCTCTTTGACAAACTTGAAGTTGTCGGGGAGGTCGGACTCGTTGAGGGGAGTCATTTCGTATGTTTCGGGGTCCATGAAGTAGTAGAGACCGCCGTCGCTGTAGGAATACTCCATCTCTTTGCGCTCAATGTAAGCGGTGGGGAATTTATCTGTGGGGTTGAATGTGCGTTCAACCACAGCGCCCTTGATAACATCTCTGAGTTTGGTTCTGACAAAAGCAGCGCCCTTGCCGGGTTTTACGTGCTGGAATTCGATAATCTGATAAACAGAACCTTCCATTTCGAACGTAACGCCGTTTCTGAAATCGCCTGCTGATACCATAAAAATATCTCCTTTGATAATAAAATACATTAATATATTACACTATGCCATTATATATTTCAAGTATTTTTTTATTTACAGAACAATGAGCTCCTTTTTGCACTTTGTCAGGTTTTCACTGCCGTCCGGAGTGATGAGAGCCATGTCCTCGATTCTCACGCCGAATTCGCCCGCAAGGTAGATTCCCGGCTCAACCGTAACAATATTCCCCTCCTGAAGAACGCCCTTCTCATTTCTCGATGAAAGGTTCGGCTTTTCGTGTATTTCAACGCCCACGCCGTGCCCCGTCGAGTGCGTGAACTTTTCGCCGTATCCTTTTTCTTTTATGTAATCTCTCGCCGCCGCGTCTGCGTCCTTACAGTGCTTTCCGGGTGCGAGAAAACCGAGCGCTCTCTCCTGCGCTTCAAGCACAATATTGTATATTTCCGCTTTTTTTCCGTCGATTTCTCCGACAGCCACGGTGCGCGTCATATCGCTGTGGTAACCTTCATAAACCGCTCCGAAATCGAGCAGGAACAGGTCGCCCTGTTTTATTATCTCATCACCCGGCACGCCGTGCGGCATCGAGGTCTTTGCCCCCGTCACCGCTATTGTGTCAAACGACACCGCCTGCGCCCCGTTTGTCAGCATAAAGTAGTCGAGCTCCCTCGCGATTTCAATCTCGCGCACACCCGGTTTTATTCTGCCGAGAATGTTATCAAAGCCCCTTTCGGCGATTTCCTGCGCCTTCCTGATTTTTTCAACCTCCTGCGCCGATTTGACCGAGCGCAGAGCGTCAATCTCTCTTTCAAGCCGTTCTCCGCCGGCAACTTCCGTCCCCTTGAGCGCCTTGCGCAACTTCTCATAAAAGCCGAGCGTTATTCTGCCCGTTTCAACAAAGAGTTTTTTCACACTCTCTGCCGAGCAGATTTTTTCAATCTCATCGGTAAAAACGGCGGCGTCGATAATCTCCGTGCAGCAGGTTATCGCGGCGTTCGCCGCCTCGATATATCTGCCGTCCGTCATATACACCCGCTCTTTCGGGGTTATCAGCAGAACGCCCTCACCGAACTGAAAGCCCGTGAAATAAAAGCAGTTCTCGGCTGATGTTATAAGAAACGCCTCGCCCCGTCTGAGCTTTGAAGCAAGTTTTTCAATGTTCATAATATCTTCCTTTTTGTCTGTCTGCAAACGTCGGAAAATCCGCCCGGACTTATTCGCGAATGCTCAAAAAAACTTCCGGAATTGCCGTTTAAATCGTTGTGACCGGTTCGCAGAGATGATTTTTTGACGGATGAAGCGAAAAGCACAGGCAATACTTTGTGTATTGCCGGGCATTTTCACAAAATACGTCGGAAAATCCGCCCGCGAAACGGTTGCATTAGATTTAAAAAGGCAATTCAACAAAACAAAAAACAAAACGGCAGGAAAATCCTGCCGTCTGTCCGGTAAATCAATTATTTATACTTGCGTTTACGAGCGGCCTCGGATTTCTTTTTTCTTTTAACCGACGGCTTTTCATAGTGTTCTCTCTTGCGGACTTCCTGGATAACTCCGTCTCTGGAAGTCTGTCTCTTGAATCTTCTGAGAGCGTTGTCGAGAGATTCGCCTTCTTTAACTTTTACCTGACTCATTCTTTATTCCCTCCCTTTTGCAGGGTTGTCCCTCTTAATCGTTAAGTATTATACAAAACGCTTTGTTTGTTGTCAACAACAAACATTAAAGAAAAATTGTATGATTTTCAAAAGATTTTATGCAGGTTTAACAACTATGTTGACAAGCTTGCCTTTGACATAGAATTCCTTGACTATGCTCATACCCTCGATTGAGCTCTTCACTTTTTCAAGCTCCTTCGCGGCGGCAAGAGCGTCCTCCTGCGAGATTTCCGCATCAACGGTGATTCTGTCTTTAATCTTTCCGTTTACCTGAACGGCGATTTCAATCTGCGTCTCAACGCACTTCGCGTCGTCCCAGGTCACCCACGGCTCATAGGCGATTGTTTCATTGTGACCGAGAATCTGCCAGATCTCCTCGCAGATGTGCGGGCAGATGGGTGAGAGCATCTTTACAAGCCCCTCTGCGTATTCCTTCGGGCAGGAGCCCTCCTTGTAAACGGCGTTTACGAAAATCATCATCTGGCTTATCGCCGTGTTGAAAGCGAGTGTCTCAAAGTCCTTCGTTACCTTTCTTGCCGTAACGTTATAGACCTTTTCGAGTGCGTCGCGCTTCTCTTCGTTCAGGTTGTTCTCATCCGTGAAAAATGTCCACACACGTGTGAGGAATCTCTTTGCGCCCTCAACGCCCTGGTTGCTCCACGGCTTTGACGCCTCAATCGGTCCCATGAACATTTCATAAAGGCGCAGTGTGTCCGCGCCGTAATCACGAACAATATCCGAGGGGTTTACAACAAATTCGGGGAAGCGCTTGCCCATCTTGATTCCGTTCGCACCCAGAATCATACCCTGGTGAACGAGCTTGGCAAACGGCTCCTTAACGGGCGAAATACCCATATTGTAAAGGAATCTGTTCCATATTCTCGAATAGATAAGGTGTCCCACCGCGTGCTCGGGTCCGCCGATGTAAAGGTCAACGGGCAGCCAGTGTTTGAGCAGCTCGGGGTCGCCTATCGCCTTGTCGTTTGCCGGGTCAATGTAGCGCATGTAATACCAGCTCGAGCCGGCGGAGCCGGGCATCGTCGAGGTCTCGCGCTTGCCTCTGACACCGTTTTTCTCAATGTATTTCCAGTCCGTCGCGTTTTCAAGCGGCGCCTGACCGTTTCTGCCCTTGTAGTCGTCAAGCTCGGGCAAAACAAGCGGCAGCTCGTCATCGTCAAGCACGTGGATTTCGCCGTCGTCTGTGTAATATACGGGAACGGGCTCGCCCCAGTAGCGCTGGCGCGCGAATATCCATTCGCGGAAGTGGTAGTTTGTCTTGCGCCTTGCAACGCCCATTTTTTCGAGCTTGACCGTTATTGCCTCTTTCGCCTCTTCAACAGTGAGCCCCGTGAACTCCTCAGAGTTTATGAGCTTGCAGCCCTTGCCGAGGTAGTCGCCCTTTTCAAAGGCGCACTCCGAAACATCCCTGCCGTCAATAACCTGAAGCATGGGTATGTTGTGAACAACCGCGTATTCAAAGTCGCGCTGGTCGTGGCTCGGAACAGCCATAACAGCGCCCGTGCCGTAGCTCGCCAGAACAAAGTCGCCGATGAACACCGGCACCTCTCTGCCGTTTACGGGGTTTACCGCATATATTCCTTTAAGCTCACAGCCGCTCTTCGTCTTGTTGAGCTCTGTGCGGTCCATGTCGGTCTTTTTGATTGTCTCGTCAATATACGCCCTGACCTCGTCCTTGTTCTCAATGCGTGGCATAAGCTTCTGCACAAGGTCTCCGTCGGGTGCAAGAACCATGAACGTAATACCGTAGATTGTCTCAATGCAGGTGGTGTAAATGGAGAACTTTCCGCCGCCCACAACGTCAAAGTCAACCTCAACGCCCGTGCTCTTGCCTATCCAGTGGCGCTGCATGTCCTTTGTGGATTCGGGCCAGTCAATCTCGTTGAGCCCGTCAAGCAGCTCCTCCGCAAAGGCAACCTGGTCGATTACCCACTGTTTCATGTTCTTGCGCACAACAGGGTAGCCGCCGCGCTCGCTCTTGCCGTCTATGACCTCGTCGTTGGCAAGCACCGTGCCGAGCTCCTCGCACCAGTTTACGGGAATATCGACAAGCTTCGCATAGCCCTTTAAATAGAGCTGTTTGAATATCCACTGCGTCCACTTGTAATATGCCGGGTCGGATGTCGCAATCATCTTGGACCAGTCGTAGTCAAAGCCGAGTTCTTTGAGCTGCTTTGAAAACGTCTGAATATTGTCCTGCGTAAAGCCGTTGGGGTTGTGTCCGGTGGAAACGGCATACTGCTCCGCAGGCAGACCGAACGAGTCGTAGCCCATCGGATGAAGCACGTTGTAGCCCTGCATCCTCTTCATGCGCGAAACAATGTCCGTCGCAGTGTAGCCCTCGGGATGGCCTGCGTGAAGGCCGACGCCCGACGGGTAGGGGAACATGTCAAGAGCGTAGAACTTGGGCTTTGAAAAATCCCACACATCCGTTTTAAATGTCTCGTGCTCCTCCCAGTATTTCTGCCATTTCTTCTCTATTGCTTTATAGTCATAGTTTGCCATTTTTCAATCCCCTCCGGAATAAACTCTTTTCTCAGTCCTCTGTCAGAACGTCCGACAGGTCAACGGTGCTCGCATCCGTCCACAGACGCTCGAGACTGTAGTATTCTCTCTGATCCTCCTGGAACACGTGAACAATAACCGTGCCGTAGTCAAGAAGAATCCAGCCCGTCGCCCTGCCCTCAATGTGGTCGGGCTCAACGCCGAGCTGTTTGAGCTCGTATTCCACTTCCTCCGCGAGCGATTTGGTGTGCGTTGTCGATGTGCCCGAGGCGATTACAAAATAATCCGAAACTATCGTTACTTCCTCTGTGCGGATGGCCTTGATGTCAACCGCCTTTTTCTTGTCAAGAACCTTGACTATCTCTTTTAAAAGTTCAAGTGATTCCATTTTATACCTCTTTTTCGGTCATATTAATCAATATGTCATTGTAGCAGTCCACCGTGTCCGGATGTATCGGCAGACCCTTCGCCGCAAGGTCGCGTATTGTGTAGGTCGTCGTGTAGATTATCGCCTTTTCAAGCGATTCGTCCGCAAGGCGGCGCACCGTCTCAACGTCGGGGTAGTCCCGTTCCTCCGAGATGAAATCGGCAATATAGACGATTCTGTCAAGCAGCGTCATTCCCGCCGCCCCCGTCGTGTGGTGTCTCACCGCCGAGAGTATCTCCTCATCGTCAATGTCCGTCTCGCACCTCAGAAACGCCTCGCCGGCCATTGCGTGCCAGACTTTGCTGTTGGCAAGCTCAACCGCCGTCAGCTTGTGTCCGCCTGCTTCGATGACTCTTCTCTGCTCCTCTTTCGGAGCATTCTTCATAACATCGTGCAGCAGCCCGGCAAGCTCGGCCTTGTCCGCGTTAGCTCCGTATTTCAGGGCAAGCTTTCTCGCCGCCCTCGAAACGCCGAAGCTGTGGTTTAACCGCTCCGCGTCAAGCTTTGACTCAACAAGCCGTCTGTAATCCGGGAACCTGTCTTCATACAGTCCGTTTTCTTTTATATATTCAATAACTCCGCCGTCGAGAAATGCGGAAACATCCCCGCCGTCCGCGAGCATCCTGCGAATCTGCGTCGAGCTTATCTCTATCGGGTCGGCTTCAACGGGAATAAACCTTTTTCTCTGTTCGTCCGTAAAGCCCGAATAGTCGAGCACTGCGCTCTTTTCCCTCACCGCCGTGCAAACATAAGCAAGTGAGAGTATCTCCTCCCACTTATACCACTGTTTAAAGGTCTCGAGCATGTCGGAACCCGTAATGAGGTAAAGCTCGTCTCCGGGGTATTGCTCTCTGAGAACACCGAGCGTGTCAACCGTGTAGCTCCTGCTGCCCCTGTCGATTTCAAGCGTGCTCACTTCAAAACGGCAATCGCCCGCAAAGGTCAGTTCGCACATGCGCACCCTGTCCTTCGCTCCCGCAAAGGCAACGGGAACCTTGTGCGGCGGAATCCCCGCCGGCATAACAATCACCCGGTCAAGCCCGAGAGCGTCTGCCGCCGTTACCGCAAGCTTTCTGTGCCCGAGGTGGGGCGGGTTGAACGAGCCGCCGAAAATACCGATTTTTCCGCCCGCCATTATTTAATGTTAATCCACTTCTTCATAATGGATGAAGTGATGAAGAACAGCGCAATATCCTGAATAATCAGGTAGAATATCGGCGACATCGGCAGCGACACGCCGTCTTCAAGATTCTTCTTGCCTATTACCAGCTTTGTCGGTCCGTCGTCATAGACGAGGAAGCTTATAAAGATGTTCTTGTCAACTATCGCAATCATAACAAACATTATAATCGCGCATACAAAGAAAATGATAACGGCCGAAATGAAGTTCGCATTCTGGAAGGTTCTCATATGGCTCGCCGTAATGGCAAAATAAATCATCGAGATAAATGAGAACAGAATGACAAAGAACATTATCATGTAGTAGAAAAGGTAAACCTTTATGTGCGCAATGGAGGGCATTCCGAAGAGCGTGAGCGCAACATCCGCCATCTTGACGTTTTCGTTGCCCTCCGCGTAGGAGGCAAGGTAGCCCCATACAAACAGCGCCACTGCGTAGCTTACAAACATCCACAGTCCGTAAACAATCATCTTCGAGCCCAGCAGCTGTTTTGCCGTAACGGGCAGCGAATATGTCAGGTAGCCCTGCTGCGAGTAAAGCGACTTGTTGAAGTCGTAAATAACAAAGAACAAGCTTACGAATATGAGCAGGAAGGGTATCGCAAAGTTGAGAACAATACCGAGCGCCAGCAGACGGTTGTTGCCTCTGTCCTTGATAATCATAAAGAATACATAAGCGATTATCTCAACTATGTAAATAAGGCTGATTACTCTCGACGACGCCAGAAAGTCGTTCTTGAGCAGCATCCCCATCTTGTTTTTGGGCTTATCAGAATTCCCAGTCATTGCGGAACACCTCCTTGAAGATTTCGTTTATTGTCTGACCCTTTGCCGTCAGGTTGGCAGTTGTGTCCTGCTTGAGAAGAGAGCCGTGACCAATCATTATAATCGAGTCGAGAACCGGCTCAATGTCGTGAATAAGGTGTGTGCTCATAAGTATTGTCGAGCCCTCGGGTCTGTTCTGCAGAATCGCCTGCAGAATAAAATCTCTCGCCGCGGGGTCAACACCGCCCATCGGCTCGTCGAGAATGTAAATCTCAGCGTTGCGGCACATGACAAGCAGCAGCTGAATCTTCTCCTGCTGACCCTTCGACATCGTCTTTACCTTCTGCTTGTGCGGCAGCTGGAAAACGTCAACCATGCTCATCGCCTTTTTCTTGTCAAAATCGTCATAGAAATCGGCTATGTAGTTTATGGAATCGTCAACCGTCATGTAGCTCGCAAGGTAGGTCTTCTCAGGCAGATACGCAACCTTCGCCTTCGTGATTACGCCCGGTCTGTGCCCGTCAATAAAGACGTCGCCCGAGTAGTCGTTGATAAGACCCGTGAATATTTTGATAAGCGAGGTCTTGCCGCTGCCGTTGGGGCCGAGCAGACCTATGATGTGACCTCTCTCAAGGTCAAAGGATACTCCGTCGAGCACCTTTTTCGAGCCGTATGATTTTGAAAGATTGCGCACGGAAATTATGCTGTCTTTTTTGCCTGTGTTGATTTCCGGCTGTATCTCCTCAAATTCAAACGGAGCGTCTTCGATAAAGTCCTGTGACTTTCCGGGAAAATTGTTGTTATCCATTTCTACCTCCGGTAGCACGCCTCCGCCGCCTCGTGAACTCCGTCCGGAATCTCCGTCTGAATGCTCCGTCCGGAACTTCAGTCCGGAAACTCAATCCGGAAAACCCGTCCGATAAATTCCGCCCGGAATTTCCTCCGTAGCCCCTCAGCCGGAAACGCGCCTTATTTACTGCTGAAATAAACAAAAGTGATTATCGATTTAACCCCCGCCCGAAAAACCCGGGCAGATTAATTCAAAGTATTATATCACTTGTTGTAATAAAAATAAAGCATTATTTTTTCTTTTTGATTAAAATATTATGAAATTAATGTGAATATTCCCGTAAAATCACAATTCCGCCCCCCAAATCCCCTCGACCCCTCTCCCCGTCCCCCTCCGCATTGACCACATTTTCAATCATAATTTCAACATCCCTCCGCCATTCCACAACCTAACCCCTAACTCCTACCCCCTAACCCCTAAAATCTAACACCTAATCTGTCATTCTGGGGCGAAGCGCCGAAGCGCGTCCGGTGGACGATGAAGCGAGGCGCTGAGGTGAAGAAACAAGGAGTAATGCGAACGGCAGTGAGCAGAACGACTATGTTTCTGAGGGGAAGGCGAAGAATCTCCCCCCAAGAACCCGCCGCCCCCTTGACAAACTGCATACTTCGTGTTACGATGTATTGCGCAACAGGAGGTATTGTATGGATATTCAACTCAAAAGAGGTCTTCTGGATGTCTGCGTGCTTGCCGCAATCAGGAACGGCGAATCCTACGGCTACAAGATTATCAAGGATTTAAAGCCGTGCATCGAGCTGTCCGAGTCCACCCTTTACACAATTCTCAAGCGGCTTGAATCGTCGGGAGCGCTCACCGTGCGCACCGCCGAGCACGAGGGACGTCTTCGCAAATACTACCGCATAACCGAGTCGGGCATAAACCGCCTTGACGAATTCAGAAACGAGTGGAAAGAAATAATCTCCATTTATAATTTTGTCTGCGGGGAGGATGAAAATGAATAAAACCGAATTTCTCGAAAAAATAAGGAGCGGTCTCGGCGGCATTCCGCAAAAAGATATCGACGAACGCCTCGCCTTTTATTCCGAAATGATTGACGACCGCATCGAAGACGGCATCGCCGAAGAGGAGGCAGTCGCGCAGACGGGCTCCGCAGATGAGATAATCGCGCAGATTGTCTCCGACTATCCGCTCAATAAACTCGTCAAAGAAAAAATCAGACCGGAGCGACGCCTCAGAGCGTGGGAAATCGCCCTCATCGTTCTCGGTTTTCCCCTCTGGCTGCCTCTTCTCATTACGGGCTTCGCCGTCGTCTTCTCGGTTTATGTCTGCATTCTTGCGGTCATCGTATCTCTCTGGGCGGTCTTTGTCTCCCTTGCCGCCGGCTCCCTCGCCGCGTTTGCCGCCGCTGTTATTTTCTTCATCAGGGGTTTCACCCTTCAGGCGCTCGCCCTGCTCGGCGCGGGACTTTTCCTCGCCGGCTTTTCCGTCCTCTTCTTCATCATCTGCAGGGCGGCAACAAAAGGCATTTTCCGTCTGTCGGGCAGAGCCGTGTTCGCCCTTAAATCCCGATTCATCAGAAAGGAGGCGTCAAAATGAAAAAGGCACTCATCGTCTCTCTCGTTTTTATGCTGCTCGGCGCCGCCGTTCTCGCAGGCGCTTACGCAAAATCCGGCTTTGATATTTCAAAATTCAGCACGGATACTTTTGAAACAAAAACCTATACCGCCGACGGAAACTTCACGGCAATAAACATCGACACCCGCGTGTCGGATCTCCGTTTCGTGAAATCGGAGGACGGGAGCGTGAAAGCCGTCTGCATCGAGCCCGGTTATATTGAAAGAACCGTCGCCGTTGAGGACGGATGTCTCAGAATCAGCTTTAAAGACAGGCGAAAACTCCTTGACAACATCGGCATAAACTACGGTTCTCCGAAAATGACGGTCTGTATTCCCGAAGGGAAATATGACTCGCTCGCGGTCCTCGCTTCAACCGGCGATGTTTCAGTTCCCGACGGTTTCTCTTTCGGCGATATCAAGATCGGAACCGACACCGGAGATATAAATCTTGAATCTTCCCCCTCGCCCGAAAGCTCCCTCACCCACGGCACGGTTCACATTGTGACCGACACGGGCGATATTGCAATAAGCGGCATTACCGCGCAGAACATAAAACTTCGCTCCGACACGGGCGATGTCATCATAAACTCCGTCTCCCTCACGGAAAACTTCACCCGGACCACCAACACAGGCGATACGGCGATTGACACCCTCGCCTGCAAAACCTTTGATTCTCAGGGCGATTCAGGCGAAATAACCCTGAACGGCGTCCTCGTCTCAGAATATATGAATATCACAAGAGACACGGGCGATGTCGTATTAAACGACAGCGACGCGGGCAGTATCTCAATAACCACCGACACAGGCGACGTCACAGGCACCCTGCTCAGCGAAAAGATTTTCACCGCCGGATCCGACACAGGAGATATAAACGTCCCCCGACCCTCCGCAAACACAGCACCGTATGCGGCAGGCAACAGCTCCGATGCACCCGGCACCTGCACCGTCACCACCGACACCGGCAACATCACCTTCACCGTAACCCCGTAACTTCGCAAATCACCGCCCCCTCACAGCAATCAACCACCCCGCACCGCCTTAACAGCATTTCATATACAAAAACGGCAGAGCACACCCCGCTCCGCCGCTTTTCTTTCCGCACTCCGCAGCCAACCCCGCCCCCACACCCTGTAACCTTTTCCCGCTTCCTGCGTATAATAAAATGAAAGGCAAACCTTTCGGAAAGGAGAAACCGATGGATAACGGTGCCGGCAGTTACCGCCGTTTTCTCGACGGTGACGATGAGGGCTTGCGCTGCCTCATCGAAGAATACCGTCTGCCCCTGCAGATGTTCCTCAACAGCGTCACAAACAATCCGCTTCTCGCCGAGGATGCAACGGTCGAGACCTTCACAAAGCTCGCAATAAAAAAGCCCGCCTACAACGGCAGGGCGTCCTTTAAAACCTGGCTCTTCAGAATCGGGCGCAACGCCGCCGTCGATATGATGCGCCGCAATAAAAATCAGCCCGCCGCCGTTGAAGAATCCGACGGTTTTCCCGCCGTGCCCTCCGCCGAAGAGATTTATTTCAGCGGTGAGCGCAGCCGTGCCCTTGCCGCCTCAATGCAAAAGCTCAGCCCCGATTATTATTCGGTTTTGTGGCTTAAATATTTTGAGAATATGCAGGTGCGCCAGATTGCATCCGTAATGCGAAAAAGTGAGGGCGCCGTCAGGGTTCTTCTCACAAGAGCAAGGCAGGCGCTTAAAACTCAACTCAAAAAGGACGGTTTTGATTATGAGAACCAATGATGAAATATTCAACCTCGTCATAAGCCGCAGAGACGGGCATAAAGCCGAAAAATCAATGCGCACAAAGCAGATTTCGGCCGTCGGAGCAGCGGCGGTGTTTGTCTGCATCGCCCTCGCCGTCACACTCAGCCGCACCCTGCCAGGCTCATCAAAGCAGGGCGGAGCCGAAGCCCCCGTGTCGCACGGTGAGGTGCTGTCCGGACCGGCCGTTTCAACCGATGAAAACGCAATTATCCCCGAAAGCAAGAGTGAAAACGGCGCCCCCGAAGAGGCGCAGAATCAGAACAAAAACCAAAAAAATGAAAAGACTTTTCCCTCATCCGAAACGGCTCGGGGTCCGGCTCCTGCAAAGTTTCCCGCCTCAACCGCCGCCGAGGAGACAACAACCCGCGAAAGCGTCCGCCCCGAAAGCGTAACGGAGCAAAAGGAAAACGGCTACAGTTCCGGCACCGGCAGTCCGATGATTCCCGTCATCCCGGCGCAGGCGGGCGCAAAGCCCGGCATAAACATCACGGGCGAAAAAATCACCGACAGCGAGGCAAAGGCGTATTTCGACGGGAACAAGGCGTCAATTTCAAGCGCCCTGACGGCAAGCGGAGTCCCCGCCGACGGCATGAGAATCTCAGAAGCGGGCTATTCCCACGTGAGCTACGACGGCACCGAGGGCAAACAGCTCGAGCTGCGGCAGAACTTCCGCGACTATCTCGTCTATAACGGCGACGGCGACCTCATCGCCATCATCACACTTTACAAAGAAAACGGCAAACTTTATAACACGCCCGCCTTCGGAGCCCCCTGGTTCCCCGCTTATAACGCTTATCTCAACGCTCACAAAGGGCAGAAGCTCCTCTATGTCTATGCAGGGCCGTGGGAACTTGTTATAGCCCCCGATGGCACCTGGTCAAGCCCCTCCGGCAGCGATGCCTCCCACTGCCTCGAAGGCGTAAAGAATCCGTATCAGTATTTCTTCTCCGCCCCCGCCACCTTCACCCCGTAACCCCGGCTGAATAAAACGGTCAAACCCCCGCTGTTTCAATCATACCGTTTAACCCATATACATGTAATATTTCAAATATAACAAATAACTTTTAACCCAATATATATCAAAAAGCATCCGCCTGAAAATGCGGATGCTTTTTCGTTTTATCAACATCAGAGTCCCGTTTCCCTCTTTGCTCGTAATATTTTCGCCACCTGAAACCTATCCTGTCATTCTGAGCCGCAGGCGAAGAATCTCATAACCCTCTATCCCCCTACAACCCGCAGGGAACGCCGTCCGGCGTTCCGCATTGGCCTCCCCTCATAGGGGAGGTGTCTTGACCGCAAGCGGTCAAGACAGAAGGGTCATAAACCGCATCTGACCCCTTAAAACGTTTCCCTCACTCCAGCTCCAGCACTGCGTCATAATCGTCAATTCCGTAGTTGCCCACGGTGTTTTTCATCGTCTCATAAAAGTCAAGCACTTCGCCCTGCGAGCCCTTGAGCGTCTTTACAAACGGGCGCAGGCGTCTGAATATCCTCAGCAGCGTGTCGCCGCCGGGCGTCCCCTCCTTGTAGGGCTGGTTGCCCTCAAAAACGGAGCGCACCATGTCAACGGCAAACTCGGTAAAGAGCATATTTTTCACCTGCGGCTCTGCGTGAGTGCACAGCAGACGCGCAAGCCCGCCCATTGTCATCTTCGACAGCCGCCTGCCGAGAAACGGTATTATCTTTTCAAGCGCGGGCGTCGGCTTTGCGCCGAACTTGCCGAGAAAACGCTTCGGGTCGTTCTGCATGGCGTCAAAATATGTCAGCAGCATTCTGTCAAACTGCTTTTTCAGGTATTCCTCGGGGCTCAGACCCTTTTTGTCCCAGTCAAAATCGGGCACGGGTATGCTCTCAATCTTAACCGTCTTTTCGTCCTGTATTGTCACACGGCGCATAAACGCGGGGCAGCCGATTGCCGATCCCGTGCAGACGTCGTAGAATTTGTTTCCCTTTGCCGTTTCGGTAACATTTATGCTCTGGTTGTGCATGTGCCCCGTGAAAATCAGGTGCACGTCATTGTCCGCGAGAGTGTCAACAAGTCTCTGCGCGGGAATCTGCCTCGCATCTTTAATGAGCGCAAGTATCGGCTGACCGGGCAGAACGGGGTAGTGCTCCATGGCAATCATCATCTGCCCGTCCGCCTTCGCCCTTTTCGCCTGCTCCTCTATCCAGCCGAAAAACTCGTCGTCATAAGTGAAATTCCTTTTGCCGTCCATGTCGTTGCATATTACCAGTAGCCGCACGCCGTCCGTCAGCTGAGCAACATAGGAGAGGTGCTCCCTGTTGAAGGCAATTGCGTCGGTATAGCCGAAATCCTTGTATAAATCATAGAGCTCGCTGAACTTCGTCCCCTCAATTATATGCGCGCCGTTTTCGTCGTATGACTTGGCTTCGCGGTCAAAATCGTGCCCCGCCGTCACAAGGTAAACCCGCTTGCCGCTCTTCTCCTGAAAATCGCGCATAAGCTGCGAGACCGCCTTGTTGCACTCTTTTTCTCCCCAGTAGGTGAGGTCGCCCGCAACAAGCACAATGTCCGAGTCCTCCTGCTTTGCGAGCCAGTCAAACACCGCCTCGTTTATCGCCTGAGTCTCTGCAAAGCACTTCTGCTCAAAGTCCATCTTTCTCTCGTATTCCTCGCCGTATGCGCCAAGAGAATTCTTAAAATAGTGCAGGTCGGTAACAACATAGAATTTAAGAGGGTTCATGTCAATTCTCCTTACTTTCGGTTTTTGTCGCCGTGTTGAATAATTTATTATATCATTTCCGAATATTAAATAACAACATCAATGCGGCAAAAAGATTAACGAAGCCGTAAATTTTTATTGCAAAACGGATTTTTTATAATTGTTTTATATATTTTACTGTGCTATAATAAATTGATAATCACTGATTTCAGATTTCAAGGCGGTGCTTTTATGGATAAAAACCTCTGCGCTCCCACTCCCCCCATGGGCTGGAACAGCTGGGACTGTTACGGCGCCTCGGTCAACGAGGAGCAGCTTCTTGCAAATGCCCGCTATATGGCGGAGAATTTAAAGGATTACGGCTGGCAGTATATTGTCTGCGACATTCAGTGGTCGGAACCTTGTGCCGACTCGCAGGCATATCACCCCTTCACGGAGCTTTGTATGGATGAGTATTCGCGACTCATCCCCGCCGAAAGCCGCTTCCCCTCATCCGCAGGCGGCAGGGGCTTCAGACCGATAGCGGATAAAATCCACGCCCTCGGTCTTAAATTCGGCATCCATATTATGCGCGGCATCCCCCGTCAGGCGGTTCACCGCAACACTCCCGTCAAAGGCACATCGGCAACCGCCCGTCAGATTGCAAAAACCTACTCAATCTGCCCGTGGAATACCGATATGTATGGCGTTGACTGCTCCCTCGAAGGCGGTCAGGCTTATTATGACTCCCTCTTTGAGCTCTACGCCTCCTGGGGCGTCGATTACGTCAAGGTCGATGACATCTGCGCCTCCAACTTCATCAAAGGCAGACCCTACAGCGCCCCCGATGAAGTCGAAGCTATCCGCAAGGCAATAGATAAATGCGGCAGGCAGATGGTTCTCAGCTTATCCCCCGGTCCCGCCGTCGTTGAGGAGTCCTTCCACCTCTCGCAAAACGCCAATATGTGGCGCATTACCGACGATTTCTGGGACAGATGGGATTTACTCCTCGATATGTTCGACCGCTGCAAAAGATGGTATACCCACGTCAGACCCGGCTGCTGGCCGGACTG
The DNA here is from genome assembly GCA_016288315.1 of Clostridiaceae bacterium. Lineage (GTDB taxonomy): Bacteria > Bacillota > Clostridia > Oscillospirales > Acutalibacteraceae > CAG-177. The sequence continues at coordinate 15,826 of JAEEYU010000009.1, forward strand.
CGATATGCTTCCTCTCGGCCTTATGCGCCTGTTTGACAAAAACCCCGACGGCACCCGCGGCCGATACACCGAATTCACAAAGGCGGAGCAGATAACGATGATGTCCCTTTGGGCCGTCTTCCGCTCCCCGCTTATGATGGGCGGCGACCTCTGCGGCAACGATGATTTCACCCTCTCCCTGCTCACAAACCGTGAGATTCTCGACATAAATCAGTTTTCAACAGGCGGTCATCCCGTCGTTGATGAAAAGAATTACAAGCTATGGGCTTGCACCTGCAAAGACGGTCAAACCGCAGTCGCCGTCTTCAACACGGGCGACGAACCCGTAAAGAGCACAATCAGCCTCTCCCTTCTCGGCATTGAAAAGGCGTCCGCCCGCGACCTGTGGGCGCATGAAGATATGGGCGTTTTCAGCGGAACAATCCCCGTTTCGCTCGATGCGCACGGCTCTGCCGTTTACAAGCTGACAGTTTCCTGATTGATATTTAACCGGAGAACACCATGAACGAAGACAATATTGTTGAAATTCAGTTTAATAATGACAACACCCCGCCCGAAAGACCTGCGAAAAAACCCGCCCGCAAAAAAAGAGGCGGCAATTCCGCATTTTTCGGCGCGCTCATAATCATCCTCCTGCTCGGTCTTGTCTCCTTCTTCGTCGTGCGCCAGTCGCGCCTGAACTTTGCAAAAACGCTTTTCGCCCGCTCGCAGTATTATTCAAAATACACCTTCGAGCCGCTTGAGGATGTCTCAAACGTCAAATTCTACGCAGGCAACCTCGCCGTCTATTACTCGCAGTCAGGCGCCCTCAAAGGCCTTATGCGCCTTGACGGTAAAAAGCTCACCGA
>JAEEYU010000010.1 GCA_016288315.1 Clostridiaceae bacterium
CGCCTTCTGGTTTCAGGACGGCTACGCCTACTGCATAAACGCCGATGACGGCATGAGCAGGGAACAGATTGAGAATCTTGTTGAACTTGTAAAATAATTCCGGAAACAGCCCGAAAAACGGGCTGTTTTTTCTTGTATCGCGGGAATAAATGTGTTATACTTTTCGGGTAGTTTATTTAAGAGGTTAGATGTATGGGCGTATTTGACAGAACAAAATATTTCATAGTCGATATGGACGGCACTTTTTATCTGGACGGCGGAATCATCCCCGGCTCGGATGATTTTCTCAATGCCGTGCGCGAAAGCGGCAGGGATTTTTACTTTTTTACCAACAACTCGTCAAACAACGTGGAGGTCTGCCGCGCAAAGCTTGCAAATATGGGCTTCCCCGTCGATGAAAAAAGAGTAATCATCTCTTCGCATGTCGCCGCGGATTTTATGAACCGCAACCACCCCGGCAAACGCATTTTTCTGCTCGGCAACGAGCGTCTCACAAAGGACTGTAAAGATGCGGGGCTCAACCTTGTTGAGAACAACCCCGACATTGTGCTGCTCGGTTTTGACACAACCCTCACCTATCAGAAAATATGGGACGCCGTCAGGTTTCTCGAAGCAGGTGCGCTCTATTACGCCACCCACCCAGACAGGAACTGCCCCACAGCTGACGGCTACAAGCCCGACACCGGCTCTATGATTGAAATGTTCGCCGCTTCAACGGGCAGATACCCCGAGGTGCTCGGCAAACCGATGACAGCAACCGTTGACTACATAACCGGTATGCTCGGCTGCAAAGCGGATGAAATCGCCTTCATCGGCGACCGCCTTGAAACGGATATTGCAATCGGCTGCAACCACGGCATTCCCTGCGCCCTTGTTTTCAGCGGAGTAACCACACCCGAAATGTATGAAAAATCCGGTTTCAGAGCAAGCGTAACAGTCGATAAAATGCAAAATCTCACAAAATATCTTTAAAAAACGGCAAAAAAATATTCAATTTGACAAATAAAAACTTTTGTAATATAATTAAAATGCCAAATAATTTGGTAATTATTACGAAAGGGCGGTTTCACACCGCATTGATAATATGATTTACTCCTATGTTCTTGCTTCGGCTTCTTCAAGAAGAAGAGATATCTTAGTGAATCTCGGCATCAACTTCGAGCAGATTGCCTCAGATGTGGATGAAAGCGTCCCCGCAGGCACAGACCCTGCCGAGGCGGCTGTTGAGCTTGCCAAAACGAAGGCACAGGCGGTGCTTGAAAAGCGCCCCGACTCCTGCGTAATCGGCGCGGACACCATTGTTGTCGTTGACGGCGAGGTTCTCGGCAAGCCGAAGGATGAAGGCGACGCCTACCGTATGCTCAAAATGCTCTCGGGCAGAACACACACGGTTATGACGGGTGTCTGCGTGCTCTACAACCACCAGGAGAGGTCCTTCGTTCAGAAAACGGAGGTCAAATTCTACGACCTTACCGAGGAGCAGATTGACCGCTACATTTTAAGCGGCGAGCCGCTCGACAAGGCGGGCGCCTACGGCATACAGGGGCTCGGCTGCGTGCTTGTTGAGAGCATAAACGGCGACTACTTCAATGTTGTCGGTCTCCCCGTCGCGCGGCTCCACCGTGAACTTGAATCCCTCGATCAATAAAGCAAATTAAAGCAAAAAAATACGGACTTGCAAATTGATGCAAGTCCGTTGTTTTTATTATTATTATTTTTCTTCCGCCTGTTTTGAATATTTGAGCGAATAGACAATTCTCATAATGTAACTGTCAATAACGCTTATTCTGCGAGGCTTTTCAATAGCGGTTGCCGCAAGCAGGGTGAGCGCATTTTTGCTTGTTATCATGTCAACCGCCTCTGCGTCGAATTTGCTTCCGCCGCAGCAAAGAGCACCCTCGTTTCTGAGAAGAACGGCGTTCTGTCTCTTAAGCGCCTTGGGTGCGCCCGTATAGCCGGTGCATTTAACCATTGTGCCTACTATCTGCGCAAAGTCGTCAAGCAGAGGAGGCATCTTTTTGCCTATGCAGGAAACAGCGACCGTCTCGGGGTCAACATTATGAATAATGCAGGCGTATTTGTCGTTCTTGCGGTAAACCGCTCTGTGAAGGTCCGCCTCAAGCGGGAGCTTGCCTTCAATCGCCTCTCCGTCTTCAAGAGCCGCTACGGCAACGGGATCTTCCGAACCCTTTTCGGTAAATACTATCTGACCCGTTGTTCTGTCAAGCGTGCTGTCATAGGCAGTCTCCGCCGTGCATACATATTCGTGGTCTATGCCGAATTTGCCGGGAATCGCCTTGCAGAGGTCTGTCAGTGTCTCAACGGGGCCCGTGAAGTTCTTTGAAAGGTTGAGAATTGCTCTCTCGCAGAGAGTTTCAAGCACAGCCGTTACCTTGAACGCCTCATCGTAATCGGCACCGAAGCAGACAGCGCCGTGGTGCGCCATAATAATCGCCTTGGTGTTATATTTCTGCAAAGCGGCAATCACGCCCTTCTTGAGCTTGCCTGTGCCGGGCATACCGTAGGCGGCTATGGGAACAACCGTGCCTATAAGCTCGGCTTCTTCGCCTTCAATGTCGCAAAGACCCTTTGAAAGGTCGCTTATTACCGATGCATATTTCTGATGGGTGTGAATTACAAAATTTGCCTCGGGATGTGCCTTGTAAACCTCGGCGTGAACGCCTTTTTCAGATGAGGGCTTGACGTTTCCGCGGTATGAAAGGTCTTCGATTCTAACTTCGACAATGTCGTCGGGTGTAAGTCCGTCATAGGGCTTTCCGCTCGGGGTGATGACAAAGGTTTCGTCGTCTATACGGCAGCTGACGTTGCCCCAGGTTCTTGCTATAAGACCTTCAGCTACAAGCTTGTGACCCGCTTCTATAACCTGATTTTTTGCTTCAAGAATGTCCATCTTGTTCTCCTTTGAATTATAATCTTAACACTATGATTATATCATATATATTTTTTTAAGCAAGACCGAGTTTTTTCGCCATCTCCGCCGTGTGCAGTTCAAGTATCTTTGAAACACCCTTCTCCTGCATTGTCACGCCGTAGAGTATATCCGCCTCTTCCATCGTGCCGCGGCGGTGAGTGATGAGAATAAACTGTGTGTCTTTCGTCATACTGCGCACGTATTTTGCATAGCGCACAACGTTTACGTCGTCAAGCGCCGCCTCAACCTCGTCAAATATGCAGAACGGGGCGGGCGTAACCTTGAGGATTGCAAAAAGCAGTGCGATTGCCGAAAGTCCCTTTTCACCGCCTGAAAGCAGGTCAATGTTCTGAACCGTTTTGCCGGGCGGCTGAACCTTTATGTTGATGTCGCACTCAAGCACGTCCGTCGGGTCGTCAAGCACAAGTTCCGCCTTGCCTCCGTCAAACAGCTCGCGGAAGGTGTCGCCGAAATGCAGGTTGATTAACCTGAACTGCTCGCGGAACTGCTCCGCCATTTTGCCCGTAAGGTCGCTTATGATTTTTTCAAGCTCCGCCTTGGACGCCTCAATGTCCTTTATCTGACCGTCGAGGTATTCATAGCGTTCGCTTACCTCTCTGTATTCATCAACAGCGTCGGTGTTTACGCTGCCCAGAGCCCTTATCTTGTTGCGCAGCTCGGTGAGCTTTGCCCTGCTTGCGGGAATATCCTCAAGCACAATGCCCATATTCTGCGCTTCCTGAAGTGTGAGCTGATATTCGTCATAGAGTTTGTTCTGTGCGCTCTCCAGCTCGTTTCGCATTGAGTCGCGTCTTTCTTCAAGTCTTGCAACCTCGCCGCTGAGTTTTTCTCTTGAATCGTTGCACTCGCGCTCTTTGTTTCTCAGCGCTGTAACCTCCGCCTCCTTGGCGGTGCGTTCCTTTATAAAATTGTCAATGGCGTCTTTTGCGTTCTTTGCGCCCGAGCGAAGGTCCTGCGCCTGCTTTCTGAGCTCTTCGATTCTTTCAAGAATAACCGAATTGCTCTCCTCTATTGCCTTTGCCTCCGCCTCAAGCTCACGGGCGCGTTCACCCGATATCTGCTTTCTGCGTTCGCAGTCTTCAATTATCACGCGCTTTGCTTCAACGTCCTTGCTCTTTTCGACTATTGCAAGGTTGATTTCATTCTGCCTGCTGACAAATACCTCTCTCTTTTCAACAAGCTGGCTTCTCATCTCGTCGAGCTTGTTGAGAGATTCCGAAAGAATCTGCGTTTCTTTTTCAACGGCGGCTATATCCGTCCTGAGCTTTGCGCCGGATTTTTCAAGCTCACCCGCTCTTGCGGAGTTGCGGCTCATTTCTTCCTCAAGTTCATTGAGTGCGCCCGTAACTGCCTCATAGTTGTTGGCAATAAGGGCAAGGTCGCTCTCCTTGCGGATAATATCCTCCTGTGCCTTTGCGAGTTCCGCTTTTACGGAGTCATATTCGGCGGCAACGGAGTTTAATTCGCCGTTTGTTCTGTCAAAGCTCTTTTGAACTTCTTCAAATTTCTTTTCCGCCGCCCTGACCGCCTCACGGAGCTGTTCGATTTCGTTCATTCTCGAAAGGAAGCCGACGTTCTGCCCCCTTGAGCCGCCCGTCATCGAGCCGCCCGCGTTCATAACCTGACCGTCAAGCGTAACAATTTTAAAGCGGTGCGAGTATTTGCCCGCCATTTCTATTGCGTCGTCAATCGTCTCAACCACGGCTGTTCTGCCGAGCAGAGAACGTATTATTTCGGAATATTTTTTGTCGGCCGCAACAAGCCTGTCCGCCATATCGACAAAGCCGTCGCATTTTTCAAGCCCTTTTTCGGTAAATGCCTTTGCGCTTATTGTTGAGAGCGGCAAAAACGTCGCCCTGCCCGCGCGTTTTTCTTTAAGGTGGTTAATCGCCCTTTTTGCGTCGTATTCATTGTCGGTAACAATGTTCTGTATTGCGGCACCGAGAGCCGTTTCAACCGCAACGGCATATTTGCCGTCAACGGTAATAAGCTGTGAGAGGGTGCCGTGAATGCCTTTGAGCATTCCGCGCTGCGCCTGCGTGATAACTTCTTTGACACTGCCCTGGTAACCGTCAAGATTTTTCTCGAGGTCGTCGAGCATCTTTATGCGCGCCTTTTTCTGGTGAATATTGAGATTGATATCTTCAAGCTCCCTGCGCTGCTTTTCAAGCTTTTCGCTGCGCTGCTCAATAATCATCTCATAGCCCGAAAGCGAGTTTTCAAACTCCTGCGCCGCACCTTTAAGCTCTTCAAGCTCTTTCTCTGCGGCCGCCTTCTCCGCTTTGAGTTCGTCAACAGCGGGCTTTCTCTGGCGTATTGCCTCTTCAACGCTCGATATTCTTGCGCCGAGCTCCTCGCCCGACGACTCGCAAGCCGAGAGTTCAACTCTGAGGTCGGCAAGCTTAAGCGTTTTCTCCGCTATTTTGTCGCTCAGCTCCCTTGCTTTTTCGGAGCAGCCGGAATTCTCCGCTATTACCGATTCCGCATCCCTGACCGCCTTTTCGAATTCTTCTCGCAGAGCGTCCGTTTCGGCGTTTATTGCGTCGATGGCAGTCTGTGCCTCTTCAATCTGTCTGTCAATCTGCTCACTGCTGTCAAGCGCCTGAGCCGCATCTTTTCTTATTCTGTCAACAGTGCTCTCGTTGTGCTCTATTGTGTTTTCTTCAACGGCAATCTGACCGTCAACGGAGGCGGCTTTTTCCTCCGCCTGCGCGGTCTCGGTGCGTATATTCTCAATCTCCATCGTCAGGCGCTGACCTTCCTGAGTCGCCCCGTCAATGGCGGCCGTCAGCCGTTCAAGCTCAAGTTCCGTGTTTTCATACTGCGATGAAGCGATTGTAAGCTTGTTCTCCTGCTCAATAAGACCTTTTCTCGACTTTTCAACCGTGAAAAGCCACAGACCGATTTCAAGCTCTTTCTTCTCTGCCGCAAGAACAAGATATTTTTTCGCTTTTTCGCTCTGCGTTTTGAGCGGACCTAACCTGCCTTCGAGCTCCAGACGGATGTCGCGAAGGCGCACAAGGTTTTCTTCCGCAAGCTCAAGACGGCGGTTTGCGTCGGCACGGCGGTAACGGTAATGCGAAATACCCGCCGCCTCTTCAAGCATATCCCTGCGCTTTGAGGAGCGCGCCGAAACAAGGTCGGCGACCTTGCCCTGACTTACAAGGGAGTAGCCGTCCCTGCCGAGACCGGTATCCATAAACAGCTCATGAACGTCCTTTAACCTCACCTGTTCGCCGTTTATGCGGTATTCACTCTCGCCCGAGCGGTAAAAACGTCTTGTAACAGAGACCTCATCTTTCTCCATCTTGTTGAGCGAACGGTCGGAGTTGTCAAGGTTGAGCGTTACCTCGGCATAGCCCAGCGCCTTTCGCAGGCTGGTGCCGGCAAAAATAACATCTTCCATTTTGGAGCCGCGCAGCGACTTTGTGGACTGCTCGCCCAGAACCCAGCGCACGGCGTCGGAAATGTTGCTCTTGCCCGAGCCGTTGGGTCCGACAACGCCCGTTATGCCCTTGCCGAAGTTGAAGACTATTTTGTCCGGGAAGGACTTGAAGCCCTGCATTTCAAGTGATTTTAAATACATTTTAACCTAACCTTTATTTATGTGAATTGAAGATTGATTTCGTTTTTTTCAAGCGACGGGTCGCCTTTTACGGTGCAGATGATTCCCGCCTGTGCGAGTTTTTCAATATTGCACCTTTTCTGACCCGTCATTTTTGAGATGCAGGCGGGGTTTACAAAAACATCCGCTCTGCCCTGCCTGCCCTGCGCCTTTTCAAGCGCCCTGTTGAGGAATATAAGACTCTCCGCCATCTCCCTTAACGCCGGGTGATATGCGCCGCCCGTGTAATTCCCCTCAACTCCGCCGCCCGAATGCAGACCGAAGCGTATTACTTTTATGCCTGCGTTTTCAAACATCGGAATAAGCACGCTGCCGAGCCGTGCCGCCTCCTCAACGCTCTGCGGGGTGTATTCGCCGCTTTTCATAAGGCGGTCAAGCTCAGTGCCTTCAATAACAACCGTCGGGTATATCCTGACTGTTTCGGGTGAGAGTGCAATGATTTTTTCAGCCGTTTCTATGCTGTCTTCATCCGTTGAGCCGTAAAGCCCCGTCATCATCTGCAGACCGAGAGAAAAGCCGTATTTTTTAAGTAGCTGCGAGGCGTTTACAACGTCCTGTGCCGTATGACCTCTTCTATTAAGGAGCAGAACTCTCTCGTCCATACTCTGCGCTCCGAGTTCCACGCTCGTCACGCCGTATTCTTTAAGAATACCGCATATTTCGCCGTTTATTCCGTCGGGTCGTGTCGATATGCGTATTCCCGAAAAAACGCCGCTGTCAATATGCTGCTTTGCCGCTTCGAGCAGTGAGAGCATATAACCGCGCTCAATCATTGTAAAACTGCCGCCGAAAAACGCTATCTCACCGCCCCGGGCATCCGTTTTGCCCGAAAGAGCGGTTTTTGCCGCCTCGTGAACATCCCGGACCGTCAGCTTTTTTATGCTGCCGGAAATACTTCTCTGGTTGCAGAAGGTGCACATATTCGGGCAGCCCTCGTGAACCGCAAAAAGCGCTACGTTAACGTGCTTCATTATTCGCGCAGTCCCATAAGCTTCAGCGCCTCTTTGGCAGCCGCCTGCTCTGCGAGCTTTTTGCTTCTGCCCGTGCCGCTGCCGAGAATATTTGAATTGAGGTGAACCTCAACCGTGAACTCCTTTGCGTGGTCGGGACCTTTCTCGTCAACAACATAGTATTCGACCGTCTCTTCGGGGTGCTTCTGCACCACCTCCTGAAGCATAGTCTTGTAATCCCTGACCGAAACGTCTATCCCCTCGCGGGTGATAAAGCGCAGAACAAGCTCTTTTGCGGGCTCGATTCCGCCGTCAAGGTAGATTGCCGCGAGCACCGATTCAAATGCGTCGGCAAGTATTGACGGCCTCTGTGCTCCGCCCATGCGTATTTCGCCCTTGCCGAGTTTTATCACCTTGTCGATTTCAAGCTCCTTTGAGAAGGTGCACAGTGTTTTTTCGCAGACCGCTGCCGCTCTGTGCTTTGTCAGACTGCCTTCGGGCTGATTCTTGTAGAGATTGAAAAAGTATTCAGCCGAAATAAACCCGAGAACGGAATCGCCCAAAAACTCAAGGCGCTCGTTGCTCTCTTTAAGACCCTTTTCGTTTGCGTAGGATGAGTGTGAGAGCGCTCTCTCAAGCAGTTCGGTGTTTTTGAATTTATAGTTAAGATTTTTCTGAAATTTCTCAAGCTTTTCGTCCATAGTTATTCCTCTGTAACGGGCTCGCCATGCTTTTTCAGTGATTCCTTCAGGTCAGCGAGCGCCCTTGCCGACAGCGCCTCGTATCTTTCGCGTTTGTCGCGTATTTTATTTTCAAGCGGCGGCAGCAGCCCGAAGCTCGCTCCCATCGGCTGAAAATTTTTGTTCTCCGTGCAGACATACCCCGCAAGGCACGAGAGCATTGATGTTGCGGGCAGGCGGAGCGGTTCTTCGCCCTTTAAATACCTCGCCGCATTTATGCCCGCGATTATTCCCGAGCCGGCGGATTCCATATAACCCTCGACGCCCGTTATCTGCCCTGCGAACCAGAGATTCTCCCTTTTTCTGAAGCGGTAGCCGTAATCAAGCACCCCGGGGGAGTTTATAAACGTGTTGCGGTGCATAACGCCGTAACGCACAAATTCCGCATTTTTCAGAGCGGGAATCATTGAGAACACTCTTTTCTGCTCGCCGAATTTCAGGTTTGTCTGAAAACCGACGAGGTTATACATTGTGCCCTGCTCGTTTTCTTTGCGCAGCTGAAGATTCGCCCATGGTCTGTGCCCCGTTGACGGGTCGGTAAGCCCCGACGGCTTCATCGGACCGAAACGGATTGTATCCCTGCCGCGCTTTGCCATTACCTCAACGGGCATGCAGCCCTCGTAAACGCCGCTGTTTTTATCGAAATCGTGAACAAGAGCAACTTCCGCATTGACAAGCTCGTTGTAAAACGCCTCGTATTCCTCTTTGTTCATCGGGCAGTTTATGTAGTCGTCGGGCTCGCCTCTGTCATATCTTGACTGGCAGAACGCCCTTGACATATCTATGCTCTCCGCCGTGACTATCGGTGCGGCGGCATCATAAAAGCTGAGATTGCCGTTGCACAGAGCGGCGATTTTTTCGCTCAGTGCCTGAGATGCGAGAGGACCTGCCGCAATAATTACGGGAGAGTCCGGAATTTCGGTTATCTCTTTTCGCACAACCGTTATGAGCGGCTCGCTTTCGATTTTCTCTGTTACGAGAGCGGAAAACCTGTCTCTGTCAACCGCAAGCGCTCCGCCTGCTGGAACAGCCGTTTTCACGGCGCACTCAACGCACAGCGAGCCCATCAGCTTAATCTCCGCCTTGAGGAGCCCCGCCGCACAGCCCAGCCTCGTTGCCTTGAAGGAGTTTGAACATACAAGCTCCGCCAGCCCCGTGTTTGAGTGGGCAGGTGAAAACTTTTCGGGCTTCATCTCAAAAAGAGTAACTTTTATTCCCCTTTTTGCGAGCTGCCACGCCGCCTCGCACCCGGCGAAACCTCCGCCGATAACCGTTATGTCAGTCATTCTTTTTTCCTGTTTTTTTCTCAAAACCGCAGCCCTCCGTCAGACAGACGGTTTTGCCGTTTTTCTTTTTGAAAAGCGCCTTGCCGCAGTTGGGGCAGTTCTCGCCCGAGGGCTCGTCCCAGCTCATAAAATCGCACTTCGGCCAGTTGCTGCAGCCGTAGAAGGTGTGACCCTTCTTTGAGCGGCGCTGAATAATGTCACTGCCGCATTTCGGGCATTTTGCGTCCGTTCCAACAACAAGGGGCTTTGCGTTTTTGCACTTGGGATAATTCGGGCAGGCAAGGAATTTGCCGAATCTGCCCATCTTGATAACCATCATCTCTCCGCACTTGTCGCAGGGTATGTCGGTTATATCCTCCTGAAGCTGAATCTTGACATTTTTCATGTCCGATTTCGCTTTTTCAAGAGTCTTTTCGAGATCATCATAAAAATCGTCAAGCATGCTGACGTAGTCCATTTTGCCCATGCCGATTTCGTCAAGATTCGCCTCCATCTGGGCGGTGAACTTCGTGTTGACTATTTTCGGGAACTCGTCCTTGAGAAGGTTCGTTATTGCTCCGCCGAGCTCGGTGGGCACAAGCTGCTTCTGCTTGCGGATAATATATGCTCTTTTTGTGATTGTTGAAATAATCGATGCGTATGTGCTCGGTCTGCCGATGCCGTTTTCTTCAAGCTCCTTGATGAGCGACGCCTCAGTGTAACGGGCGGGCGGCTGTGTGAAGTGCTGAGCCGCCTTTATATCTTTGAATCTGAGCTGTTCGCCCTCCTTGAGCTCGGGCACGCTGCTGTTTTCATCGTCGTCATCGGTGATTTCATAGAGCTTTGTAAAGCCGTCGAACTTTACGCTGTAGCCCGCTACCGAGAAAATGCAGAACTTTCCTTTTGCGGCGTCATCCGCCTTTGCGCCCGTAACCTCCGCCTTGACCGTGTTCTGAACGCAGGGTGCCATAAGGCAGGCAATAAAACGCTTCCAGATAAGCGAATAAAGCTTGAACTGGTCTGCCGAAACGCTGGATCTGATTGCATCGGGCGTAAGTGTCGGGTCGGTGGGTCTGATTGCCTCGTGACCGTCCTGTGCGTTCGCTCTGGATTTATAGTAAGGGTCCTTTTCCGGCACGTATGCGGAGCCGAAGTTCTTTCCGATATATGCCTTTGCCGCCGCGCGCGCCTCTTCCGAGATTCTCAGCGAGTCGGTTCTCATATAGGTGATAAGACCGGTCATGCCTACGCCCTCGACGTTAACGCCTTCATAGAGCTCCTGCGCTATACGCATTGTTCTCTCCGCCTGGAAGCCGAGCTTGCGCGACGCCTCCTGCTGAAGGGTTGATGTGTTGAACGGAGGGGCGGGATTCTTTTTGCGTGTGCCCTTTTTGTATGATTTAACTGTGTAGCCGGCGCCGTCAAGTCTTGCAAGATAGGCGTCGGACTCTTCCTTGCTCTTTATTTTAACCTTGCCGTTTTCATCTGCCGAAAGCGATGCTGTAAACGTCTTGCGCTGCGAGTTTGCGAGCTTGACGTCGATGTTCCAGTATTCGTCGGGAACAAAGGCGTTAATCTCGTTTTCGCGGTCAACAATCATTCTCACCGCCACGCTCTGCACTCTGCCTGCAGAGAGGCCGCGGCGTATTTTCTGCGAAACAAAGGGGCTCAGTCTGTAGCCCACAAGACGGTCGAGAATTCTTCTCGCCTGCTGTGCGTTCACAAGGTCCATATCGACGGCTCTGGGCGTCTTCATACCGTTGCTGATGCCCGTCTTTGTGATTTCATTGAACGTTACGCGGTTTTTTGCGTTGAGGTCAAGCCCGAGAACCTCGGCAAGGTGCCACGAAATTGCCTCTCCCTCGCGGTCGGGGTCGGCTGCGAGATAAACAAAATCGCTCTTTTTAACCTTATCCTGAAGCTCCTTTACAAGCTTTTCCTTCTCTTTGATTACAGCGTATTTCGGCTCAAAATTGTTTTTTACGTCAACGCTGAGCTTTGCGGCGGGCAGGTCTCTTATATGACCTTTTGAAGCAACAATATCATAGCCCGTTCCGAGGTATTTCTTGATTGTTTTCGCCTTTTCGGGTGACTCGACAATAATAAGTTTTGACATATCTTTAACCTTTCGTGATTTATATGAGTTTAAATCTTCCGCCCGAGACGGAGATTATATAGTCGTTTATTTCGAGCGATGTAAGAATAACGTTGACCTCTCCGAGGGTTAAGCCCGTCATTGCCGCAACATCGCCGGGGTATAGCGGTTCGCCTGCGAATTTTTCATAGACCGCCTTTTCTTTTTCGCTTAAAAGCGCCGTTGATTTTTTAATTATCTTTTCTTTTTTGTTTTCGCCCTTTGCCGCAGCTTCATAGTTCTGCCTCTTAAGCTTGCCGGGGTAGAGTGAATCATATTCGTCAATAATATCCTGTGCGCAGGTAACAGCAGTCGCTCCGTCGCGTATGAGCCGGTTTGCTCCGACATAGGAGGATGTGACTATGTTGCCCGGCACCGCAAAAACATCCCTGCCCTGAAGCATGGCGCAGTTGGCGGTGATTATCGAGCCGCTTCTTTCGCCCGCCTCAACCACAAGCACTCCCCTGCTTATGCCCGAAATTATACGGTTGCGTATGGGGAAGGTTGTTTTTGATGCAGGCGTGAACGGGGCAAATTCGGAGATAACCGCTCCGTTTTTGCTGATTTCCTCTCTGAGGTATGCGCTCTGCATAAGATACCTTGTGCCGAGACCGCAGCCGAGAACGGCCACCGTTCTGCCTCCCGCCTTAAGCGCTCCCTGATGGGCGGCGGAGTCAATTCCGAGCGCCCCTCCGCTGACGATTACCGCGCCTGCGTCCGCCAGCTGTGCGCTGATTGACATTGCCGTATTGACACTGTCTGACGACGGGTTTCTTGTTCCGACTATTCCGAAGCACAGCGACTCGTTTATATAGTCAAAACTGCCGTTTATGTAAAGCACAAGCGGCGGGTCAGCCGTTCTTCTGAGCAGGTCGGGGTATTCTTTGTCCCGGTAAGCAATACACTGCCAGCCGTTCTTTTCGCAGGTTTCAAGCTGAACCGAGGCATCCTGCATTTTTGATTTTTCGATTTTTTCAAGCTGCTTCTGCGTAAAAACTCCGCTCAGGCGCAGCGTCTGCATATCGCTTTCGAAAATGTCGCGCGCCGAATCAAACGCGCTCAGTATTTCATTGCACCTTGCCCCCGCTCCCAGAGCGAGAGACAGCCGGATTGAATAAACCTTGCCGTTCATCGGTCAACCTTTCCGTGAAATCTCCCACATAAGAATTGCCGCAGCGGCGGAAGCGTTGAGCGACTCCGCCCTGCCCCTCATGGGGATTGTAACTTTTTTGCGGCACGCGGCAATAACGGAATCCGAAAGTCCGTTGCCCTCGTTGCCCACGCAGCATATAACTCCGCCGTCGGTTTTTATGCCGTCTATCTTTTCGGCGTCCGCCTGAGGCGTTGAGGCAAGGGTGAGCATCCCCGCCGCGTTTGCCTGTTCAATAAGCGTCTCCAGGCGGTCCGTTTCAATTATGTTTATCCGCAGAGAAGAGCCCATGGCGGCACGCAGCGCCTTGGGGTTGTAAATGTCACAGCCGCCGCTGACTATAACTCCGTCAAGCCCGAGCGCCTCCGCAGTTCTGCATACCGCGCCGAGATTTGACGGGTCCTGCAGGTTTTCAAGCGCCGTGTATCTTCCCGAATAATCTATTTTGCCGTTGTCTGCGGGCATTTCGCAGATGCAGAAAACACCCTGCGCCGTCTTTGTGCCGGAGAGCTTGCCGGCAACGTCGGGCGTCACCGTGTAGCATTCGCCGCACGCATTTTCAACGGCGCTGACATAGCCGGAATACTTCTCACGGGCGCTCTCGGTAAAAAACGCCTGCCTTATTTTTATTCCGTTTTCCGCCGCGTCGCGGCAGAGTCTGGCGCCTTCGAGAAAGAACTCTTTTTTCTCTTTTCGCAATGAAGCGCTTTCTCCGAGACGCACGGCATATTTGATTTTTTCGTTTGCCCGGCTGCCGATTTCGGTCATAAAAACCACCGTTTCAGTCAGGCGGAATCTGCTCATATTCCGCCCTGTTTTTTGTCAGTTAAAATTGCGAAAAGGATGTAACATATTATGTATAAGATACATTGATGTTACATCCTTGATATATCGTTTTTATTTAAGTGCCGCCTTTGCCTTTTCGGTAAGAGCCGTGAAAGCGGCGGGGTCTGCTATGGCTATTTCGGAGAGCATCTTGCGGTTGAGCGTGATGTCTGCCTTCTTGAGGCCGTTTATGAATGTTGAGTAGTTCATTCCGTTTGCCTTGCAGCCGGCGGAGATTCTGGTTATCCAGAGGCGTCTGAAGTCGCGCTTCTTCTGCTTTCTGCCGATGTAGGCATAGTTGCCGCTCTTCATAACTGCCTGCTTGGCGGTCTTGAAAAGGGAGCTCTTTGAGCCGTAGTAACCTTTTGCGAGTTTAAGAACTTTATTTCTTCTCTTTCTTGTTGAAAGAGCACCTTTAATGCGAGCCATAATTATTTACCTCCAAAAATGTGAATTGAGTTTAACCCTTGCGGATTATTTATAGGGAACAAGGCGTTTGATCTGTCTTTCGTTGGTCTTGTCAGCAACAGACACCTTGCGGAGATTTCTCTTGCGCTTGGTGCTCTTTTTGTTGAGAATGTGTGATTTGTAAGCGTGTGCGCGCATGGGCTTGCCGCCCTTTGAAATTTTGAAGCGCTTCTTTGCGCCGCTGTGTGTTTTGATTTTAGGCATAACTGAGTTCCTCCTTAATAATTTACGGTTTTACCGGGGCTTACTTTGTGCTTTTGGGCGCAACAAACATAAGCATCTGCCTGCCTTCAAGCTTGGCGGGCTTTTCAATCACTGCGGCGTCGCCGAGAGACTCGACCGCTTTAGCCATAACGTCTTTGCCGATTTCGGGGTGTGCCATCTCTCTGCCGCGGAAGCGGATGGAGAACTTGACCTTGTTGCCTGCGGCAAGGAACTTCTTGGCGTGATTGAGCTTTGTTTCAAAATCATGCGTATCAATGTTGAGCGAAAGTCGGATTTCCTTGATTTCGATAACCTTCTGGTTTTTCCTGGCATCCCTTTCTCTCTTTTCTTTTTCATAGCGGAATTTGCCGTAATCCATAATCTTGCACACGGGCGGCTTTGCCTGGGGCGAGATTTTGACGAGGTCGAGATTCTTTTCTTCCGCAATTTTGAGCGCCTCCTCGGCAGACATAATGCCGAGCTGCTCGCCGCTGTCGGAAATAATTCTCAGTTCTTCGTCGCGGATTTCTTCATTGATTTGCATTTCTTTGACTGCGATGTTAAAGCACCTCCTGAATAAAATAAAAACGGGAGCAAGCTCTGCCCCCGCGATAATCCATTCTGAAAGGCGCATACGCACCCCTTGAAATGAGATATTGACCGTCGGTAGGCGAAAGCCCCGTGGTGAGAACGCAATGCGCTCTTCTTTAATGTGCAAGTCATTATATAACCGGATTATTGTTTTGTCAAGAAAAATTTTCGTTTTTGTCACTTTTTCGGATTTGTTTGTCAAAAACAGTTGTTTTTTTTTTTTTTTTTTTTGTAGAATTTGTTTATCCACTGGTTTTGTGGAAATGTTTCGAAACTTAAAAGGAGGCTTTTCAGAATGTCAGCAATACCGCCAATCTCATGCCCTATGTGCGGAGAGATAACGCAATGGAAAAAGGTTGATACGGCAAAAAAAGGTTTTAGTGTCGGCAAAGCTGCAGTAGGAGCTGCTCTGCTTGGTCCAGTTGGGCTTGTAGGAGGTGCCCTCGGAAAAAAGATGGCTTCATATTACTGTGGCAAGTGTGGATTTAGTCATGAGTATAAAGTATAATTCACCTTAATAGCAAAAAAACAACCGCCCTCTTGGGCGGTTGCTTTGCTTTGTGTTGGCATCGTCCTATTTTCCCGGGCCGCTTCCAGCCAAGTATCTTCGGCACAGCTGAGCTTAACTACCGTGTTCGGGATGGGAACGGGTGGACCCTCAGCGCCATCAACACCAACTCGAAAACGCTCAACACGTTTTCTGAATGCTCGCTTATTATAGCGACTCAATTTCACTTTGTCAAGCGTTTTTTTGAAATTTTTTGAATTTTTTTGTCAATGCTTCAGAGAGTCAATCATCGAGAAATGCTTTATGTAGAATTCTCTCGTCTTCGCGCCCGACGCTCCCAGCCCCACGGGGGTGCCGTGGTCGCCGCTCTGAACGGGTGCTGCATTCCACACGCCTTTTTCAATTTCGTCAACGTTTTCGCTCAGGTCGCAGTGGTTTTCGCCCGCAGGGTATAGTGCGCTCACAACGCTTACAAGCCCGTCGTTGTCAAACCAGCTCTCATCAACCGCAATTCCGCCCTTTGTTGTGCATTTGTAGTTTCCGAGCAGGTTTGCGCTTATTATCATTGAGGAGAATGTGCCGGGCTTTGCCGTGTATTTGCCCGATGCCGTCTTTGCAACCGTTGAATACGCGTATGAGAAATAGTATATTCCGTCAACCGTTTTTATTCTGCCGTTGAGCTTTGCCGCTCCGTCGGGCGACAGGTCATAAAAAGCGTGGTCGTTGTCCGCCTTTGTAACGGCTTCAATCGCCTGCGCCGCATTTTTGTATGTGTCTTTGCCGATTCCGAACTGACCGAGCATGAGGTTCAGATCATCCTCGCCGAGTCCCGATGCAGAAAGCAGCGAGAAAACGACCTTCACCATAAGGTCAACAGCATTGTCAACACCGAAGAGCTTGCCCACTCCTCCCGCAAGCTCCGTTAGCTGCGAGCCGTTATGCGGGGAGGCAAGAGTTGTCACGCTGAATATCCAATCCGCCTTGCCGCCGGTGAAAAGTGCGGATGTTTCTTTGCCGGTTGCCTTCATTTCGGCTTCGTCGCCGTTTGCCATAAGGGAGGCGAACACTCTCACCGTCTCGCCGCCGAAGGAGTGCCCGATAAGGTTAATCTTTGAGCGTTTGCTCCATTCGGGGAACATCGGCTCGGTGTATTCAATTCCGAAACGTTCGTGGTTGTGCGCCTTTGAGTGCGCCTCGCCGTAATCAACCCTTGTGCCCGTCAGCTGGGCATAGAGTTCACAGGCTCTGTCCCATGTTGATGAATACGGGCCGACCGTCGGCACAATAACCTCGTAGCCCTTTTCTCTGAGGAACTGTGCGAGCGAGCCGGTTGTCGCTCCCCAGTAGTTTGCCGTTTTGCCCATTTCGGAGTTCTCGCCCCAGCCGCCCAGACCGTGCACGAGAACGTAGGTGTATTTTACGGGCTCGAATATCTCCGTCTTTTCACCCCAGAGCCCCGACTTTTTTCCTCCGCCCGAAAACCGGTCGGAGAAATGCAGAGCCGTGCCCGTTATTATCGCAATAACAAGCAGACTCGCGACTGCGGCAAGCAGAATTTTCATCCCCTCGCCCATCTGTTTTTTCGGCGGTTTTTCCGTTTCCGCTTCTTTGTATGACACTCCGTAAGGCGCAAACTCTTCTCCGGCCTGCGCGGCGGGTTCATCAACCTGCTCCGTCCCGGCTTCTGTTACGGGCTCTCTGCCGTCGGGTGTAAGTAATTCATTGTCGTCTTTATCCACAGTTTTTCCTCCGTTCGGAATACAATTCTTCTGTCACGGAAATTATATACTAAAAAAATATAATTTTCAACTTATATATTTATAATATATATCTATAACCTTTATATTGACCTTAAAGGCGGCTGTGTGTTATACTTGTTATATATTTCCGTGCGTGGAAGGAGCAAAGCGTTATGCATAAAAATATTGTTTCACCGTCAGTTCTTGCGTGCGATTTTTCGCGTCTCGGCGAGGAGGCGTCAAAGGTTCTTGAAGGCGGAGCCGAATACCTTCACCTCGATGTCATGGACGGCTGCTTTGTGCCGAACATCTCATTCGGCGCCTGTGTAATTTCAAGCATCCGCCCTCTCTCATCCGCCGTTTTTGACGTTCACCTGATGATCGAAAACCCGCTTGACTACATTGAAGATTTTGCAAAGGCGGGCGCAGATATAATAACCTTCCACGTAGAAAGCTCCTCACCCGTTGATGAAACAATAGCAAAAATCGCGGCGTGCGGTTGCAAACCCTGCCTGTCAATAAAGCCCGCCACCCCGGCGGACGCCGTCTTCCCCTACCTCGACAAGCTTTCAATGGTGCTGGTAATGACCGTTGAGCCCGGCTTCGGCGGTCAGAAATATATGGAGGGCACGGAGCCCAAAATCACCGCCCTGCGCCGTGAGATTGAAAAGCGCGGTCTCGATGTTGACATTGAAGTTGACGGCGGAATCAACCCGCTCAATGCGGCAAGGTCATCCCTTGCGGGCGCAAACATCTTTGTTGCCGGCTCGGCTGTTTTCAAGGCGGAGAATCCCTCGTCTGCAATTTCCGAAATTCTCGGGGCGGCAGACGCCCACCCCTTTGCGGGATAAGCCGCAGTATTCATAATTGATTAATTGATTCCGGAGGTCCCTTTTTGGCAGAACAAAAAAAGAAAAAAAGTCTGATTACCAAAAGTCAGTCATATTTCGGAGACTATCTCCTCATGCTCCTCGCTCTGTGCGTTCCCGCCGTCTATTACTGCGGGCGCAGGGCTGTATTCGTGTTGCTTGTCAGCGTCGGAACATCCGTCTTCTGCGACCTTACGGGCGGTCTTCTGTTTTATAACAAGATTCTTCTGCGCGACCTCTGCGCCGTATTCACGGGCACGGCAATCGCGCTTATGATGCCCCCGACGGTGCCTTACTATGTGCCCGCCCTTGCGAGCGCATTTGCAATTTTTGCCGTCAAGATTCCCTTCGGCGGTTCAATGAAGGTTCCCGTCGTTCCCGCCGCCGCGGGCTTTGCCTTTGTTACGGTATGCTTCCCCGGTGAAGTTTTCTCCTTCCCTGTTTCCGGCACCTCCGCCACGGGGCAGTTCGTCAGCGGCACATCCCTTGCCGGCATGCTGCAAAAAAGTTCCTCAATGCACCTCGACCCCATAAGCGTCTCCGACATTCTCACGGGCAGCGTCTCCGGCCCCATGGGCACCGCCTGTGCCGTTGTTCTGCTGGGCTGCGCCGTCTTTCTTCTGATCCGCAGACCGAAGGCGTTTATCGGCACGTTCGGCTTTGTTCTCGCCTGCGCCGTTCTTGCTCTCCTGTTTCCGAGAGTCAACACGGGAGCTCTCGCCTCGCTTATTCTTGAGGTCTGCTCCGGCTCCCTGCTCTTTGCGGCGGTGTTCTTCATAACCGACCCCGCAACCTCACCGAGAAACCCCGTTTACGCCCTTTTATACGGCGTTTATTCCGGTGCTTTATGTATGATTACAAGATACTTCGGTATTTATGAAGAGAGTGTCTGCTTCGCGGTTATTATTGCCAACTGCTCCTGGCCTGCAGTGCAGAATCTGCTCGATAAAATCTCCGAAAACGGCAAAGGCCGTCAGAAGGAGGTGCAGTGATGGCTCAGCAGACAAACGTTAAAGACAACATCCTTCTGCGGGGCGCCGTCATTTTCAACCCCGTTTTCATTCAGCTGGCGGGCATCTGTATTGCCGCCGCCGCTTCGACGGACGTTATCACCGCACTCATTTTCTTCATAGTGTTTACTGTTGACACGGTCGTGTGCTGCTTCCTTGCCAGCCTGCTTTTCAAGCGCCTGCCGAGGTGGCTGCGCGTTGCCCTTTACCTGATTATCGGCGCGGGCTGCATCTTCCCGTTTGCATATTTCGCCGAAAAAACGGGAATTTCCTTAAACGCCCGTATGCAGCTTTATCTGCCCCTTCTTGCGGTAAACTCCGTAACCTCCGTTCACTGCGAGCAGTTTGCAGTTAAAAACCCGGTCGGCAAATCCGTTGAAGACGCCTTCGCCGTGAGCGTCGGTTTCGGCGCGGTTATGCTCATTCTCGGCATAATCCGCGAGATTTTCGGCAACGGCACATTTGCGGGGCTCGACCTCGGGCTTGACATCCGCCTGAGCGGTCTGCTTATGCCCTTCGGCGCCTTCGTCATTCTCGGCTACCTCGCCATGGTTCTCAAGTGGTATATCAACAAATACCGCCCCGAGTTCAACGAGAAAACCGCCGTTAAAATCAAAAACACCAAGGTCGGTCTTCGCAGATATGAAGACGGTGAGCAAGCCCCCGCCGCACAGCACGGCGGCGGTGATGAAAGCATAACCGAAATGGAATTCCTCTTCGGCAACGAGCCCGAGGAGTTTGAAATATTCACGGAGTTCTGGTCGCCCGGCGTGATTACCGCGCGCGACATCGTCACGGATATGGAAAACCTCAGCAAAGAGCACGAGCAGTTCAGCAGCGAAACCGACAGACGCGTTGAGGAGCTGTTCACAAATATGGACTCAACCATAGATTTCGAGGCGTTTGAAGCCGTCGCTCCCGAGCCGGAAACGCAGACGCCCCCGCAGGAGGATTTCTTCGCAGCCGGCTTTGAAGAATACGAAGACGACGAAAGCGAAGAAGATGAAAGCTCCTCCGTCGAAAATGAAAGTGAAGAGGAGGGCGATGATTGATATGAACATATTCAGCGACCTTATGATAACCGCCCTCTACACAGCATTTTTCCAGAACCTCGTTCTCTCGTTTGCCTACGGTTCAAGCGAGGCGGTGCGTATCTCTTTAAAGCCGCGCACCTTCGGTATGTTTACGGCAATGATTTCGGGCTTCTCGGTAATATCGGGCGCAATATGCCTGCCGATTGACCGCCTGCCCTCCGTCATAGCACTGCCTGACTCCGTTCACGCCCTTGTTTATGCGGGTGTTCTCGCGGCGGTTTACATCACGGCGGCAGTCATTCTCAAAACAATCTTCCGTGTCTCCGACCACTTCCTCACAAACCTCGGCATTGCGGCTCTCAACACCCTCGTTCTCGCAATTCCGTTCATCAACCGCAGGAGCGCCTATTCCTTTGCGGCAAGTCTCGGCTCCGGTCTCGGCGCAGGCGTCGCCTTCGTTGTCGCCGCCGCCCTTCTTGCCTCCGGCGTTCACAGAATGTCCGAGAACAAAGAGATTCCCCAGGTTTTCAAGGGCACTCCCGTCCTGTTCCTTTATATCAGTTTACTGTCGCTCGGCTTTGCGGCATTCTCGGGCAACTCCATCTTCTCATAAGCGAGGCACTGCTATGAAGCGTAAAACAATCAAAAGGGCAATACGCCCCTCCGAGCGGGAAAGCATAACGGAGTTTTCAACCTCCTTCGGCTCGGGCAGAGAATACGAAATGCGTATGAAGCGCAGGAAGATTCTCGGCATAATCCTCACTGTCATAATAACCGTCCTTCTCATCACCGCCGGCTATTTTGTGACGGAGACTTTAATTAACATCTCGGAACTTCCCCCACAGTAACGGAGCAGAAATATGAAAGAAAACAGACCCGAACAGCGGATAAAATTCCGCACCAGAAAACAGAGTGAATCAAAAAGCTTGCGCAGGTTCACTCTCATACTTGTTGCCGTTCTTGTTTTCGGCGGAGCGCTCTCGGTGCTTATCTTCCTGAAAAACTATCACTTTGATTTGTCGGAGGTTTTCGAGGGCTCCCGCGAAAAGCAGGAGGAAACAACAACCGCCCCCGCGCCGCTCAATATAAAAAACATCAACACCGACATTCTCGTTTTCTGCGGCCCCGACGACCGCAGCCGCATGGATTTCATCTCGCTTGTCAAGGTTAAAATGCCCGAAAACACCTTTACCGTTTTCAGCTTTTCACCCTCCGAAAAGGCGGATTACTCCGACCCTTCGACAGCTCTCGCCCAGGTTTATCACGACAGGGGCATTGACGCCCTGAAAGCGGCGGTTGCCCGGTATTCGGGCGTAACCCCCGACAAATATGTCTGCTTCAACGACACCGCCTTCAAGGTCATCGCCGACAGATACGGTCCATACAAGCTGACCGTTGACCCCGGCGTTGAATACAAGGGCAGTGATTTCGTTTTCATTCTGCCGAAGGGCAGACACACCATGGGCGGCGACATGCTTCTCAAATATATACGCTGCCTGCCCTCAATCGATTTTTCACGCGCCATGATAACCCAGTCCGACATAATCAAAATGATTCTCACCCAGGCGCTCATTCCCGAAAACTCCGGCAACCTCATAAACAGCTACTCCTCCCTCGCAAACCACCTCACAACCGACATTTCCATTGTTGATTTCTCCGCCGCAGCCGACAGCATCAAGGCGATGATTGACAGTGAAGATATCCGATACGCAACCGTCACAACGGCGGCGGAATACATTGAGAATTAAACTATGAAATTCAAAATTACCGCAGCGGTTATCGCCGTTATTCTGTTTGCCGTTATATTAAAGGCAATCGGCGATTCCGACTTAATCACAATAGAAGACAATGTCTCGAGAGCGCAGCGCACCGTTGAATACTCAGCCCCCGCTTCGGGGAGCGG
Source organism: Clostridiaceae bacterium (assembly GCA_016288315.1). Taxonomy (GTDB): domain Bacteria; phylum Bacillota; class Clostridia; order Oscillospirales; family Acutalibacteraceae; genus CAG-177. Next base: position 21,969 of record JAEEYU010000010.1, read on the forward strand.
AGATTCCTCTGTTGCTTATTCAATACCGCCTCAGACAGACGGTGCGGGCAGCCCGTTCAAATATTATTATTTCCGCCTTAATGAAACCGAAAAAAAGGCATACGACAACCTCATCGAAAAAATCTACAATATGCCCGAACGCGTGCGTATTCCGTCGCTGCGGCAGGATGAACTCAACAACGTTTTCGAGGCGCTTCTCTATGACAACCCGGACCTGTTTTTTGTCAGCACAAAATGCACGCAGATTTCAGTCGGCTCCCTCGCCTATATGTCGCTCGAATACCGTATGTCGCAAAGCGGATACAAGGCGGCAAAGGCAAAGATAGACGCCGTGTGCGACAAGCTTGTTTCATCCCTGACCGACCCTCGCAACGAGTGGCAGACGGAGCTTGAAATTCACAACGCCTTAGTCGATATGCTTGAATACAAGTTTTCAAACGAGCCCGACGATTTCTCCACCGTTTACGGAGCGCTCGTCAACGGCGAAGCGTCCTGCGAGGGCTACTCAAAGGCGGTCAAATACATCTTCGACCGTCTCGGCATCGAGTCATACGTTGTGGCAGGCAGAGCGACCGACACCGACGGCACGTCGGAAGCGCACATGTGGAACATCGTGAGAATAAACGGCACCTACTGCCAGCTCGACGTCACCTGGGACGACCCCGTCAAAAGCAGCTGGCGCACCTACGGCTATTTCAACCTGACCGACGAGCAGATAAACTACGACCACGGCAGCTGGCATTTTGATTACGACTGCACAAGCGTCAGCCAGAGCTATTATGCCGTATCCGGGCTTTATTTTAACTCATACAGCGAGGGCGACAACGACAATCTCGCAAAAGCGGTTGCAAAGCAGATTGAAGGCGGCGCCGATGCCATTGAACTGCGTTTTGCCTCCGCCTCCGCCTACAACGCCGGCCGCAGAACGCTCACAGAAGGTCAGAACATTTACGACGTTCTTTACAAAGCAAAAAAATACGGGAGTGTCAGGAATTTTTCCCACACCTCCCTTACATATTCCGAAAGCGACACAACCTATATAATGACATTTTTCCTCAACTTTGAATAAGGAGAACGCTATGGACAGAGAAAGAATAGAAGCAGCCGTCAGAGAAATACTTGCGGCAGTCGGCGAAGACCCCGACCGCGAGGGTCTTGTTGAAACCCCCGCCAGAGTTGCGAGAATGTATGAGGAGATTTTTTCGGGGCTCACCGACGACCCGAAAAGGCACCTCAAATTCTTTGATGAAAACGGCAATGATGAGATGGTAGTCGTGCGCGACATTCCGCTTTACTCAATGTGCGAGCACCACCTTCTTCCCTTTATGGGCAAGGCGCATATCGCCTACATCCCCTCCGACGGCAAGGTCATCGGGCTTTCAAAGCTTGCGAGAATAGTTGACACCTTCGCACGCCGCCCTCAGCTTCAGGAGCGTCTGACCGCCCAGATAGCCGACTTTCTCAACGATGAGATGTCGCCTCTCGGCGTGGCTGTTGTCATCGAGGCGGAACATCTCTGTATGACAATGCGCGGCGCAAAGGCGTCCGGCGCGCAGACACGCACCTCGGCGCTGCGCGGGCTTATGCGCTCCGACGCGCGCACAAGGTCCGAAGCAATGTCTCTTCTCAGGGGAGGCAACGACTGATGCCCGTTCTGCCTGCCGGAAACCGCACGCTCATTATGGGCATAGTCAATGTAACGCCCGATTCCTTTTCGGACGGCGGCGATTATTATGATGCAAAAAAAGCGGTCCTCCGCGCCCGTGAAATGGTTGAAGAGGGCGCGGATATAATAGATTTCGGCGCAAATTCAACCCGTCCCGGCTCCGTCGCCGTCAGTGAGAGCGAAGAACTTTCGCGCCTTGCTCCCGTCTTTGAAGAGCTCGGCAAAAACGCGGATATACTCATATCAGTTGACACCTTTTACACAGGTGTCGCCGCCTTCTGCCTTGAAAAAGGAACAAAAATCATAAACGATGTCAGCGGCACATTCAACAAAGACACAGCCGCTCTGTGCAAGCAGAACGGAGCCGCCCTCGTCGTCACGCACAACCCCGAAAATGCGGCAGCTGAGGTCAGCTATCCCGACGGTGTCACGGCGGACATACGCAGATTTTTTCTCGACTGCATCGAAAAAGCGGCTGCGTTGAACTTCCCGCTTGAAAACCTCATTCTCGACCCCGGCATCGGTTTTTCAAAAAGCAGAGAGGATGACATCGAAGTTCTTCGCAATATGCAGTGGCTTAAAATGCGCCCCTGCCCGCTTCTTTGCGGCGTGTCAAGAAAACGGGTAACCGCCTTTGACGGCAATTCCCCGAAAGAGAGAGATTACTCCACCTGCGCCGCAAACACAGCGGCAATCTCGGGCGGAGCAGATATAATAAGAGTTCACAACGTTCAGGCGGCAAAGGGCGTGTGCGCCGTTGCCGACAAAATCTATCGCAACAGGTAAATTGTTATGGATAAAATCATTATTGAAAACCTGCATATTTTCGCTTATCACGGCGTCAACGAGGAAGAAAAAATCAACGGTCAGAATTTTTATCTCGACATAAAATGCTCCCTTGATTTAAGTGACGCCTGCCTGACCGACAATCTCGACGACACGGTCAGCTACGCGAAAATCATCAAAACAGTAAAAAGAGTTTTCCCCGCGCAGAAGGATGATCTGATTGAACGCGCCGCAAGAAGAACGGCAGACGCCATCCTCGACGAATTTGACAAAATAAAGAAAGTTAAAATAAAGCTTAAAAAGCCCGAAGCGCCCATTAACGCAGATTTTGATTATGTGGCGGTTCAGATTACGGTTGAGAGGGACTGAGTTATGAGAGCGGTAATAGGTCTCGGCACAAACACGGGCGAACGGGAGCAGAACCTGCAAAACGCCGTTGACGCCCTTTCCCTTCTGCCCGGCACAAGGGTTGCGGATATTTCATCCGTTTACGAAACCGAGCCGGTCGGCTATGCCGATCAGCCCGATTTTTTAAACGCCGTCTGCCTTGTTGAAACACAGCTTTCGCCCCGCGCCCTGCTCGGCGCCTGCCTCGGAATCGAAGCGGCTCTCGGCAGAGTGAGGCTTTTTAAAAACGGGCCGAGAATAATCGACCTTGACCTGCTTCTTTATGAGGGCGTAACAATGCAGAGCGATGAGCTCACGCTCCCGCATCCCCGTATGGGCGAACGCGCCTTCGTTCTCTGCCCGCTCGCCGACATTTTCACGGATGGCAGGGCTCCCGGCTTTGATTTCGGCGAAAAAATAAACTCCGCCGACAAAAGCGGAGTTAAGAAAACGGATTATGTATTGGAAAACAGTTCTTTGGAATAATAATCGAAAAACAGATATGACATAAAAAACACAAACCGTGCAGTTTCCATAACAATATCTCTCAAAAACATATGTAAGGGATAATATCGAAAAGACCTCCAGATTATATTTAATGCAGAATCAATTGTCGGATTACCTGTAAAACAGATATAGTCATCAAGAACAAATGGTTCTTTTGGATTTTCATCATGTATAAAGCCATCATAATATTCTGAAATTTTTTGTTTATACCAGTCGAAATCCTTGGAAAAAGGCGGTGATTCCCATTTACAACCAAGCAAAAAAACAAAACTGTCGCATTTTGAATTTTTCGTTATAAAAATGTGTAGGTTAAGCCTTTTATCCATATGATGACAATACGCCCCGATTTTCAGTTCACCTTCACAAGTATCATCACCTGTTTTAACCTCAATAGTTGTTCCGTCATTAAGAACAGCAATTATATATTCAGGCGATATTCCAGTATAACAGCCGTCATAGTAAACATAGCCAACGGGTTCAAACCCCTCAGGCAGAAGTATCTTCTCTATCCCGAATTTTTCTTTGAGTTCATCATCGGTCAGAACAATTCTGCCGTCTTCCGTCTCAACCTTTCCATATGCCTGCTCCGGCACGGCATCTCCGGCGTTTGCACCGACGCATAAGGACGAAAACAGCATAAGAAAAGCCATAAGTAACGAAAGCGCTTTTTTCATTGCATAACCTCCCGCTTTTTTCTGAATTAATAATAACACATCGGATAATATTAAAATAAAAACATATTGTTAAGATTTTTTAAATAATTATGGAAAAATTCACAATTAAACCGATAGCAAGAATAAAAAGCGATTTTCCCGACAAATTCGGCATTCCCCGCCAGAGCGGAATTGTTGACTCTCTCGTTTCAACCGTCGTTTTTGAAAAAGAGTTCCGCTCGCCCGAAGCGCTCAGAGGCATAGAGGGCTTTTCGCACCTCTGGCTTATCTGGCAGTTCTCGGAAAACGTCCGCGGCGGCTTCAGCCCCACGGTGCGTCCTCCGCGCCTCGGCGGCAACGAGAGAATGGGCGTTTTTGCAACCCGCTCGCCGTTTCGCCCCAATCCGCTCGGGCTCTCCTGTGTTGAGCTTCTCGGTGTCGAAAAAACCGAAAAAGACGGCATTGTGCTCAAAATCGCAGGTGCCGACCTTATGGACGGCACCCCCGTTTACGACATAAAGCCGTATATTCCCTACACCGACTCACACCCCGACGCAAAAAGCGGTTTCGCCCCGGATGCGGAAGAATACACGTTAACCGTCGAAATTCCCGAAAACGAGGCGGCAAAATTCCCGTGCGAAAAACTTTCCGCACTCAGCAGCGTGCTCGCCCAGGATCCGCGCCCCGCATATAAGAATGACGGCGCAAAAATCTACGGCATGCGTTTTGCCGGTTATGAAATAAAATTCAGCGTCAGCGGCAGAACACTGACGGTCGCAGGCATTGAAAAGGAATAAAAATCTTAACGGAGGGCTTAAAATGGATACTGTTCGTTTCGGCATCGTCGGTCTCGGCAAGCAGGGCACGCTCTATTCAAAATTCTTCACAAAGGGCGGCTCAATCCTCAAAGGCGCAAAGCTTACCGCTGTTTGCGACATTGACAGAAAGCGCCGCGAATATGCGCAGAAAAATCTGCCCGGCATAAAAGTTTTTGAAGATTACAAAGAGATGTTTTCATCCGGTCTCATCGACGCCGTAATGGTTGAAACACCGCACTATTTTCACCCCTCAATAGCGATGGACGCCCTCGACGCAGGGCTCAACGTTCTGTGCGACAAGCCCGCCGGCGTTTACACAAAACAGGTGCGCGAGCTCAATGAAAAGGCAAAACAGCACCCCGAACTGCTTTTCGGTATGATGTTCAATCAGCGCACAAACCCCCTCTACATCAAGGCAAAGCAGATTATAGACAGCGGTGAGCTCGGCGAAATGAAGCGCATTGTCTGGATTATCACCGACTGGTATCGTCCCAAGGCGTATTACGACCAGGGCGGCTGGCGCGGCACCTGGAACGGCGAGGGCGGCGGAGTTCTTCTCAACCAGTGCCCCCACCAGCTCGACCTCTTCACCTGGCTTGCGGGTATGCCCGAAACGGTGACCTCTCAGCTTGCAACAAGGGGCAGGGATATAAGCGTTGAAAACGACGTTACCGCCATGTGCACCTTTAAAAACGGTGCAAGCGGAGTCTTCATCACCTCCACCCACGACGCCCCCGGCACAAACCGCCTTGAAATTACGGGCGACTGCGGCAAGATAGTCATTGAAAAGGGCAGGCTCGTCTTCACAAAAAACGCCGTTCCCGAGCCCGAATTCAGCAAAACAAACACCGTGTTTATGGGTAAGCCGAAAACCAAAAAGATAACCTACGGCGGCAAGGCGTATTATCTTCACTTCAAAAAACATCCGCCTCAGCACATGGGCATAATAAAGAATTACACCGACTACCTTCTCGGCAGAACAAAAGATTTCACCGCCCCCGGCGAGCAGGGGCTCAACGGTCTCACATTTTCAAACGCCATCCACCTGTCGGGCTGGCTGGGCAAAACCGTTACCCTGCCTTTCGATGAAGATCTGTTCTTATCCGAGCTTGAAAAACGCAAGGCGGAGGAAACCGCAAAAAACGCCTGATTTTCAGATTCAGCACTTGATTTTTAAACATAATTGAGTTATTATATTTACATATCTTTCGGGTAGGTAAATAACAGGAAAGGAGTGGTGTTACGGAAAAATACAATGTTACGGGCATGACCTGCGCCGCCTGCGTCGCTCACGTTGAAAAAGCGGTCCGGGGCGTTGAAGGCGTAACCGGCGTTTCCGTCAACCTCCTTACAAACTCAATGAATGTTGAGGGAGACGCAAGGGCGGAAAAAATAATTGAGGCGGTCAGAGGTGCGGGCTACGGCGCCTCCGTTCAGGGGTTGCAGAACAAAAGCGATTCCCCCGGCGGTATTCTCGAAGACCGCGAAACGCCTGAACTTATAAAACGCCTTGTTTCATCAGCCGTCTTTCTTCTTATACTTATGTATATCTCAATGGGTCACGGCATGTGGGGCTTCCCCCTGCCGCACGCCATTGACAATCCCCTCTCATCGGGACTTTGCCAGCTTATTCTCTCCTCAATCGTAATTGCAATAAACAACCGCTTTTTTGTCAGCGGCTTCCGCTCGCTTTTAAAGGGCGCTCCCAATATGGATACCCTCGTGGCTCTCGGCTCGTCCGCCGCTTTTCTTTTCAGTTTATGGTCGCTTTTTTCGGTGAGCTCCGCTTACGTTCGCGGTGATGCTGTTGCAGCGGCAGAGCACGCTGAGAACTTCTGGTTTGAGTCCTCCGCAATGATTCTCACCCTCATAACCGTCGGCAAGACGCTTGAGGCGTATTCAAAAGGCAAAACCACAAACGCAATAAAATCGCTTATGCAGCTCGCTCCCAAAACGGCAAACATCGAAAAAGACGGCGTTGAAACAACTGTTCCCGCCGCCGATGTGAAACCGGGCGACATCTTTGTAGTGCGCCCGGGCGAGAGCATTCCCGTTGACGGCACGGTCATTGAAGGGCAGAGCAGTGTTGACGAATCCGCTTTAAGCGGCGAGAGCATCCCCGTTGACAAAGAGGCGGGCAGCGAGGTCTGCGCCGCGACAGTCAACCGGTCGGGCTTCCTGCGCTGCAGGGCGTCAAAGGTCGGCGATGACACTCTGCTCGCGGAGATTATCCGTATGGTCAGCGATGCCGCCGCCACAAAGGCGCCCATAGCGAGAACAGCCGACAGAGTCGCAGGCGTTTTTGTGCCGTTTGTTATGGCTGTTGCTCTTATCACTGCCGCCGTCTGGCTTATTCTCGGCAGGGGCACGGCGTTTTCGCTCGCAAGGGCAATTTCCGTTCTCGTTATCAGCTGCCCCTGTGCGCTCGGCCTTGCAACCCCCGTTGCAATAATGGTCGGCAGCGGAGTCGGAGCAAAAAACGGCATCCTTTTCAAATCCGCTCAGGCGCTCGAGCAGGCGGGCAGGGCTCAGTGCGTTGTGCTTGACAAAACGGGCACCGTCACAACGGGTCATCCCGTCGTCACCGATGTTTTCACGGTGCCGGGCGTTGATGAAAACGATTTTCTTGCCAATGCTTATTCACTCGAAAAGCTGAGCGAACATCCTCTTGCAAAGGCGGTTTGCGAATATTGCGAAGGCAAAGCAATAACGCCCCTTGACGTCTCGGGTTTTGCTTCCGAAACGGGCAGCGGAGTCTCGGCTTTTGTCAACGGCAAAAAAATAACGGCAGGCAGCGGCAGATACATCCGCACCCTTTCTGATGTTCCCGACACCCTTGCGGCAAAGGAAGCGGAGTATTCCGAAAACGGTAAAACTCCCATTTTCTTTGCAGATGAAAACGGTGTTACGGGTATGATATGCGTCTCCGATTCAATAAAGCCCGACAGCCGTCAGGCGGTTGACGAGCTTAAGAATATGGGGCTTAAAGTCATAATGCTCACGGGAGACAATGAGCACACCGCAAACGCCGTCGGCAAAGCGGCGGGTGTTGACTCGGTAACAGCGGGAGTTCTGCCCGGCGGCAAAGAGAATGTTGTCCGCTCGCTTAAAGAGCAGGGCAGTGTTATTATGGTGGGCGACGGCATTAACGACGCCCCGGCTCTCACAAGGGCAGACACGGGTATGGCAATCGGCGCGGGCACCGACATCGCCATTGATGCGGCCGATGTCGTGCTGATGAAAAGCACGCTTCTGTCCGTCCCTCAGGCAGTCCGCCTGAGCCGTAAAACGCTTAAAAATATTCACGAAAACCTGTTCTGGGCGTTTTTCTACAATCTCCTGTGTATTCCGCTTGCGGCAGGCGTTTTCACACCTGTTACGGGCTGGACCTTAAACCCGATGCTCGGCGCGGCGGCTATGAGTCTCTCCAGCTTCTGCGTTGTAACAAACGCCCTTCGCCTCAACCTTTTCAAAATTAACGACCCTCGCAAAGATAAAAAAATCAAACAGAAAAATAAACCTGAAATAAACAACGGAGAAAAAGAAATGTCAGAAATCACCATCAAAATCGACGGAATGATGTGCGCTCACTGTGAGGCGCATATGAAGCAGGCGCTCGAAGCCCTCGACTTTGTCAGTCAGGCGGTAACGGACCACGAGGCAAACACCGGAGTAATCACCCTGAACGGCGCATTCGATGAAGAGGCCGTCAAAAAGGCGGTGTCGGAGGCCGGCTACACCTACGGCGGAGTTGCCTGAACAAAAAAACATCCCGAAGCAATTAACTGCTTCGGGTATTTTTTTGCTTTTTTACTGGGTAACCTTCGGCGTTATACCGAATATCAATCTGATAATATATGTAAGAACTGCGAAAAATCCCTTTTCGGTTTCAACCGTTTCGGTCTTCGACACGGCAATAACGCTCGATGAATCCGCCAGCACCGCCGTGACCGTCAAATCGGAGCTCACCTGAATCTCCGCTTTTCCGCCGGGGGCTGTCTCAATCTTTTTACGTGAGCCGTCCGCATAATTCACATCCCACTCGATATGTGAGTTGGCCGGTGCGTTTTTCACCTCCGCAGTAAGATAAAGGAGCGTTCCCTTTTTCTCTGTGCGTCTGGCTGTGTAATTCTTTATTTCAACGCCTGCATCCTCCGGAGTGACAACGGGAGGATTGCCCGACTGCGTAACGTTTACGGTTATTCTGACGCTCTCGCTGCCCGTGCCTTTGCCAGTGAGCGTCGCCCTGCCTTCGCCGACGGCAACTATTCTGCCGCCCTGCACCTTTGCAACCGATGCATCCGAGCTTGTGAAAGTGCAGGTTCTGACCGTCTGAATTGTGTTGTTTGGCGAGACCGCCATCTTTATTGTCTGCGTGACACTCGGCAGTGCCGCGCTGTCACCGGCCGCAAGATTATAAACCGTCTTTGCCGCCGTGAGAGCTGATTTTTCGGCAATATATTTATCGAGGATGTCGACAGAAACCAATGTTGATAAGTCGTTTGCCGCAGTTGCCGCCGCGTTTGATCGGGGAGATCTGAATTCCTGCACCCAGTATTTTCTGCCGTTATATTCCGCACAGGCAACGCCGACAGCCGTAAAACTGTCGTCGAGCATTATTCTTCTGTGCCCCTGACCGTCGTAATCTTCGCCTTCTTCCGCCCAGCCGTCCTGCACGCTCTGTGCGGTAGTGTAGCCGTAGGCGATATTCTCGCCCGCCGATGTGAAGGAATAGAGCACGAACGGTTTTTCATCACCGTTCGGTCTTGAGTGGTCAAACACCGCAATAATCTCAGCCGCCCTCTGCATGGCCGCCTTTTCAAGCTCATAGTCGTAGGCGAGCGCACCCAGAACACCGCACTGGGTTTTCGTCCTGTTGTCGCTGTTCCAATACCAGGCGCTCCCGCTTGTGCGAAGGGAGTTTATCATGCTTAAAACTGTTCTTGCCTCCGTCTGGTGGTAGGTAACATAAAAGGAGTATCTGCCGGTGCCCGCTGCCTGAGGAGCGGTTTCAGCTTCAAAGGCGGATGTGCCCTGGCTGTCATAAGCAAATGCGGAGTAACCGCCCGGCAGCACAAAAACAAGCGCAAGCAAAGCGCAGAGCAGTTTAACCGTTATTCTTCTTTTCATAACGATCCCTCCTTTTATTCTTATAAAAAGATTATATCACAGAAGGTCGGCAATTTCCATAATCATTTTTTCCGTCTTTTCCCAGCCGATGCACGGGTCGGTGATTGAAAGTCCGTAGGTTGTGCCGTCGGGCTTCTGGTTGCCGTCTTCAATGTAGGATTCAATCATAAGCCCCTTGACTAACTTGCGTATGTCGGCATTGTGCTGCATGGAATGAACAACACCCTTTGCAATTCTCGGCTGTTCAAACCACTTTTTGCCCGAGTTTGCGTGGTTTGTGTCAACAATAACCGCAGGATTCTCAAGCCCGCTCTTTGCGTAGAGCTCATAGAGGGATTCCAGATCCTCATAGTGGTAGTTCGGCACGGAGGAGCCGTCCTTGCCCGAATAACCGCGCATAATTGCGTGCGCCAGCGGGTTGCCCTTGCTCTGAACCTCCCAGTTCGCATAAACAAAGGTGTGCCTGTGCTGTGCAGCCGTAATTGCGTTCATCATAACCGAAAGGTCGCCGCCGGTGGGATTCTTCATACCTACGGGTATGTCAAGACCGCTCGCCGTGAGGCGGTGGTTCTGGTTTTCAACCGACCTTGCGCCTACCGCAACGTATGAGAGGCAGTCCGACAGATACTGGTGGTTTTCGGGGTAGAGCATTTCATCCGCGCAGGAAAAGCCGGTCTGTTCGAGTGCGCTTATATGAAGCTTGCGTATTGTAATAAGCCCTTTGAGCATATCGGGCGCGTTGTTCGGATCGGGCTGGTGCAGCATTCCCTTATAGCCGTCGCCCGTTGTGCGCGGCTTGTTGGTGTAGATTCTCGGGCAGATGACTATTTTGTCGCTGACCTTGTCCGCAACAATGCGAAGGCGTGAGATATAGTCGAGCACGGCGTCGCCTCTGTCTGCCGAGCAGGGGCCGATAACAAGCAGGAACTTGTCGCTCTCGCCTTTGAATATTGCCGAAATTTCGGCGTCGTTCTCCCTCTTTTTTGCCTGCATTTCCTCAGTGAGGGGGTACATCTCCTTGATAACTCTTGCCGTGGGCATTTCGCGTTTGAATTCCATATTCATAATTATTTACCTTCTTTATCAAATCGTTTTCTGTGCTCGGTTGACATTTTCATAAGCGAGCGCATTTCGTCAGTGTTTTCATCTTCAATTGCTTTGCGGAGTTTTCCGAAGGCATCCTCAAACAGCTCCATCTGTCTGAGAAGTTCCTTCTTGTTGAGCAGAAACAGCTCGCTCCACATAACATCATTTATGTTTGCTATTCTTGTCAGGTCCCTGAATGAGTCGCCCGTGTATTTTTCAAACCCGTCCGTATCGCGGCAGGTCATAAGCGAAACGGCAATGCAGTGCGTCAGCTGAGAGAGAAAACCTATCATCTCGTCGTGCTCCTCGGGAGTCAGCTGAGTTACCGTTTTAAACCCCAGCGTTTCACCGAGCGCCCTGCATATTTCAATGGCCGCCTGTGTGTTTTTCTCCGTCGGCGTCACAATGTAGTTTGCCTGCCGGAATATCTCCTTTGTTGCATATTCTATTCCGCTCTTTTCTCTGCCCGCCATCGGGTGCGCGGCTATGAATTCAACACCGGGGCGGAGCATCTCCTGTATTTTATAAACTATACAGCCCTTGACGCCCGTAACATCCGTAATGACCGCCCCGTCTCTCAGGCACTGCTGGTATTTTTCAATCCACTGCGTAAAGATGTGCGGGTAAAGGGCAAAAACAACAATGTCAAAGTCTTTCAGATATTCCGCAGTCACCTCGGTAACGCCGCTTTTTATCCATCCTTTTTCAAGTGCGAAGTCGATTGTCTCCTGCCTTTTTGCAACAGCGCCCACCTCATAGCCCTCATCAGAGAGCGCCTGAGCGTAGCTGCCGCCCATAAGACCCAGACCGACTATGCATATTTTCAGTTTTTTATCAAGCTTCAATTTGCACCTCCGCCGAAAGTGATTTCAGTGTTTCAAAATAACCGGGGTAGCTTTTTTCAATCGCCTGGGCACCGTTTATTCTCGCCCCCGTAACGCTCGCAAGCAGCGTCAATGCCATAACAATACGGTGGTCGTTGTGGCTTGAAAGCGGCTCCTGCGGAGCTTTAAGCGGGCAGGCGTGTATCCGCACGGAGTTTTCGCCCACATCCGTTCTGACTCCGAATTTTGCAAGCTCCTGCGCCATGGCGGAAGCCCTGTCGCTCTCTTTGATTGCAAGGCGTTTTGTGCCCGTAAACAGCGCGCCGTGCTTTGCCGCGGCAGCCGCAAAAAGAACGGGAGCAAGGTCGGGGCAGTCCGCAAGGTCAATAACGGCGTTTTCGCCCTCAAGCATTTTCAGCGCCTCAACGCAGAATCTGTCACCCTGCACGCTCTCATAATCAAGCCCCGTTACATTGACGTCTCCGCCCGTTGAGTTAAAGGCAAGCAGAGCGGCGGCATTCGACCAGTCGCCGGGTATCTGCATTTCCGCTCCCCTGTATTTCTGACCGCCTTTTATGTAAAAAACGTTTTTCTCTTTTTCTGTTATTTCAATACCGAATCTTTTCATAACGTCAAGCGTTATGTCAATATACGGTCTCGACTCAACGGGAGGTGTGATTTTAAGCACCGGGCCGCCTTCTGTCAGCGGCAGGGCGAACAGCAGCCCCGTTGCAAACTGACTGCTTATGTTGCCTGCAATTTCAAACTCTCCGCCCGTCAGCTTTCCCGTTATGCTTATTCCGTTTTCGCTCTTTTCAAGCTTTATTCCTTTTTTTGAAAACAGCTCTTCGTAAACTCCCGTTCCGCGCTCAATGAGCCGTGCGCTGCCCTCAAAGCGGGCGCTCTCAAAAAGAGCCGCCGCAACGGGAATAAAAAACCTCAGCGTGCTCCCGCTTTCGCGGCAGCTGAAAACCGACGGCGTTTTTATTTCTTTTCGAGAAAGAATCCTGACACAGCTCCCGTCTTTTTCAAAAACCGCTCCGAGAGCCCTTATGCAGTCAAGCGTTGCGCCCATATCCTGACTGTTTTCAATTCCGTCAACCGTGCCCGAGCCCGCAAGAGCGGCGCAGATAAGCGCCCTGTGAGCGTAGCTTTTTGACGGCGGCGCTTTTGCCTCACCCCTGAGTGTGCAGGGCCTGATAACAACATCCATATATTATTCTCCGTCAACGAGAAAATCAAAGGCAAGTCTGTAACCCTCAAGTCCTTTGCCCGTAATTGTCCTTACTGCAATATCTCTTATATAGCTTATCTGCCTGAAATCCTCGCGGGCGGAAACATCGCTTATATGCACCTCAACCGTCGGGATGGAAACCGCTTTGAGCGCATCGGCTATGGCTATGCTCGTGTGGGTGTATGCGGCCGGGTTGAAAACTATGCCGTCAACCTTGTCATAATACGCCTGCTGTATGGCGTCAACAAGAGTGCCCTCGTGATTGGACTGGTAAAAGCTCACCTCAACGCCCTTTTCATCCGCATGCTTTTTAAGCATGTCAACAAGGTATCCGTAACTCTCTTTGCCGTATATTCCCGGCTCGCGGATTCCGAGCATATTTATATTCGGTCCGTTGAGAACAAGTATTTTCACAGCTTCATCTCCTTCATAACAGCGTGCGCCGCTTCTCCGACAGTTACATCTCCGTCGATTACAACATCGGCGCAGTTCATATAAACAGGCAGTCTTTTTTCAAACATTTTTCTCAGCTTCTCTTTGTCATCGGAGAGCGGTCTGTCTCCCGCCGCCTGCAGTTTTTCAAGCGGACGGTTCAAAAACACAAGCGTTCCGTTTTGCCTGAGCGCCCTGACGTTCTCCGCTCTGAGCACAGCCCCTCCGCCGGTAGCGATTACCGCGCCGGAGTATTGCGCCGCCTTTTCAACCGCCTGCGCCTCTTTTTCTCTGAAACTTTCTTCGCCGTATTTCCTTATATAATCCGGTATAGGCATACCGAGTATTTCCGTTGTGATTTCGTCCGTGTCATAAAACGGTCTGCCCGTCTTTTCTGCCAGAAGCGTTCCGACTGATGTCTTGCCCGATGTCGGCATTCCGGTAAGCACAATGTTCTTTTTGCTGTTTTCAACCTGCGTGAACGCCTTTTCAACAAGGGTCTCGTCGCAGGTTATTCCCCTGAACAGAGCGGATGCCATAACCCCCTGCGCCGAGAGCATGTAAAGCCCTCCGCAGGCGGGTATTCCCCTCTCAAGCGCGTCCAGCACAAGGTTTGTTCTCAGCGGATTGTATATTGCGTCCGCAACTCCCGTAAGATGCGTAAAAATCGAAATGTCAACAGGTCTGCCGCCTGCATTCGGAAACATTCCGACGGGGGTTGTGTTGATTATGACCTGTGCGTCTGTATGCTCCGTCAGCGCCTCCTCATAGGTTACGGTGTTCTCCGTTTTCGTTCTTGACACGGTCAGTATCTGCGAAGCTCCGAGCGCCTTTGCAACGGCGTTCGCCGTTTTGGATGTGCCGCCCGTTCCGAGCACCAGCACCTTTTTGCCGCCCAACTCTATGCCGTATTTTTCAAGCATCTGAGCCATACCGAAAAAGTCGGTGTTATAGCCGTAAAGTTTACCGTCTCTGTTTACAATCGTGTTTACTGCGCCTATCGCCTGCGCTTTTCCGGAAATCTCATCAAGAAACGGCATCACCGTCTGCTTGTATGGAATCGTGACGTTTATACCTTTGAACTCCCTCTTTTCAATAAAAGGGCGCACCTCTTCCGGCTTTAATTCCCTGAGCTCATATTCATAATCTGCAATAGCCGCGTGTATTTCGCACGAGTAGCTGTGGCGCAGCACTCCGCCAATCAGACCGAACTGCAAACCGGTTCCTCCCCTGCAAGGTAATCCGTGCCGTAGCGCTGTGCGAGCAGGTCGCACACGGCTATTGCGGCAACGCTGTCAATGACGGGGCAGATTCTGCGGACAATCGCGGGGTCGTGCCTGCCGCCTACTGTTATTGTTGTATTCTCGTTCTTTATGAAATCAACCGTCTTCTGCTCTTTTGCAATCGACGGCGTCGGCTTTACCGCACAGCGGAAAACAACGGGCATACCGTTTGTGATTCCGCCGTTTATTCCGCCGTTGTTGTTCGTCTCGGTCCACACTCTGCCCTTTTCGGTGCGTATCGGGTCATTTACCCGAGAGCCGTTTGCCGGGGCAAAGCCGAAGCCGAGACCGAACTCAACACCCTTTACCGCTCCTATTCCGAAAAGTGCGTGTGAGAGCACGCTCTCCACCGAGTCAAACCACGGCTCGCCCACTCCTGCGGGCAGACCGTAAATTGCCGTCTGCGTTGCTCCTCCGACGCTGTCGAGGCTGTTTTTTGCCGCCAGAATTTCGTTTGCAATACGCTCCTGCGCATCCTCTCCGAGAACGGGAAACGAAGCGTTTTTAAGCGTTACAATGTCATTTAAGATATTGTCAAAATCTCTGTCCTTCTCTTTTCCGCACTGCGAAATATGAGTGCCTATAAGAATTCCCTTTTTTTCGAGCGCAGGCAGAAGAATTCCGCCGACGGCAACAAGAGCCGCCGTTATTCTGCCTGAAAAATGACCGCCTCCGCGGTAATCCTCGCACCCGTGGTATTTTACGTTCGCCGCATAGTCGGCGTGCGAAGGTCTGGCAACTCCGTAGGTGTAGTCACCGCTTTTTGTGTTCCCGTTTTTTATGACAATGCACAAGGGTGTGCCCGTCGTTCTGCCCTCAAACACACCGCTGAGAATTGAGAATTCATCGTTTTCCACACGGGTGGTGTCAAGCGCAGAGGAGGGTCTTCTCCTCGAGAGCTGCCTTTCAATTTCATTTTTGTCAACGGCAATTCCCGGTGCTATTCCGTCAATAACCGCACCGACCGCTTCGCCGTGACTCTCGCCGAAAAGCGTTACCGAAAGGCACTGACCGAAAGTGTTTTTCATATAACTTTCTCCAATAATTGTTTTATTTCGTCAACCGTCATTTTTTCAAAGCGGAACGTGCCCGCCTCATCCGACATAACAACCGTAATAAATGACGAGGATTTTTTCTTGTCGTGCGCAATAAACGGGGCAAGCTCGTCCGCCGTCTGCGTGATTGAACGTGGCAGCGAATACTTTTCAAGCACCGCCTCAACACGGGTGCGCAGGTTTTCACCGCACATCGGCAGCATTCCCAGCGCAACGCACTCGCCGTGCAGAAGTCTGCCGTCTGCAAAGCTCTCTATTGCGTGACCTGCCGTGTGCCCGAAATTAAGCACCTTGCGCAGTCCCTTCTCCGTCGGGTCCTGCTCAACAACATCCTTTTTTATCATCAGCGCCCTGCGTATAATCTCCGTCAGGTCGCCCTCAAAATCCTCCGTGTTCTCAATGAGCTCCAGAAGCTGTGCGTCGCTTGTCACCGCCATTTTTATCGCTTCCGCAAGCCCTGCGCTCATCTGCCTTCTGTCAAGAGTTGCAAGCGTGTCGGGGTCAATAAGCACGCCGCAGGGCTGCTTGAATGCGCCCACAATGTTCTTGACTCCCTCAAAATCAACCGCCGCCTTGCCGCCTATGGATGAATCCACCTGCGACAGAAGAGTTGTGGGAATGTTGTAAAAATCAATCCCCCTCATATAGCAGGCGGCAGCAAATGCGCTTAAATCGCCGACCACTCCGCCGCCCACGGCAACAACGCAGTCGCTCCTCGTGAAGCCGTTTTTCAGCATAACCGAAAGAAGCTGCGTCCAGTTTTCAATGCTCTTTGACTTTTCGCCCTGCTCAATGCAGACCTTTACCGGCTGACTGCAAAGCGACGCCACCGTGTCGGAGTAAACAGACGGCACGCCCGAATCGGTAACAACAAGCACCTTGCGGTCAAGGTCAAATACCTCCCCCGCCTTTGCGAGCGCCCCTCTTTCAAGATAAATATTGTAATCCGTCAGATCGGAATGAACGGGAATTATCATTTAAACTCCTCCGTTTATCTGTTGTCCGCGCTGTATGTGCCCGCAAGCTTGACTCTTTCGCACAGCGCGGAGAGCTCCTGCAGCAGCTCCCTGCCGTTCTGCGAGTTTAAGTTGCCTTCTATTTCGGCATAGAAATAGTAATTCCACGTCAGACTTTTCATCGGGCGAGAGCGAAGGCACTTCATATTGCAGCCGTGAGCGCCGATTATGTTAAGCGTCTGTGCGAGTGCGCCCGCCCTGTTCTGCACCGTGAAGAATATTATCGAATTTTCGTTTACGCCGCGGTTTTCCGGCAGGTCGGACTGCCTTGAAACAACGGCGAATCTTGTTGTATTCGTGCGTATGTCGTTAATATCCGGCTCGATTATCTCAAGGTCAAACAGGTTTGCCGTCTCGTCGGAGGCAATAGCGGCAATGCCTGCGTCATCGCTCTCCCTTACAAACTTTGCCGCAGCGGCAGTGTTAGAATAGTTGACAACCTCAAGACCCCGCCTCGCAATATACTGCGAGCACTGCGATATCGCCTGCGGATGGCTCACGACCTTTTTTATGTCTGAAATTCTTGTTCCCTTTTTCGCAATAAGATTGTGGCGTATCGGCAGCTCAATAACCTGGTTCACATAAAGACTGCCCGAAAACAGCAGGTCCGTTACCTCGCCGACTTCGCCCGCAAAACTGTTTTCAATCGGGAGCACGGCGCAGTCATATTCGCCGTTTTCAACTCCCCTGTAGGCGCCTGCAAAATCTCTGCAGGCAACATACTCGCCCTCGGGAATAAGCTTTTTTGCCGCAATATAGGCAAACGCCCCCTCTACTCCGCTGTATGCTACCTTTCTGCCGTTTATCAGCTTTGACTGGTATTTGCGCGACTGCTCTATAGTATTTTTGAGGAAGGAAACATAGTAGCCCTCAATTTCTCCGTCCGTAATGTTCGCGCGGTTTTTCTCAATTATCTGCGCCTCTCTGTCAGCATCAAGAATGGAGAGCCCCCGCTCCTTTTTGTATTCTGCGATTTCACGCACCGCAGCCATTCTCTTTTCAAACAGCTCAGCCATCTGCCCGTCAATTTCGGTAATTTCTTTTCTGTAATTATCAAGTTCGTTCATAGTCAATTCTCCTTAATCGGTTTATTATAATATATTTTTCCTTTTTTAGCAAGCAAATGCGATATATATAAAAAAGCGGCCCCGTTGTCCGAAGCCGCCTGAATTGATGTTTCAAAAAAACAGTCAACCTGTTATGCAGCTCCGGCGCGGATTAATAAAATAAAAATAAAAGCAGCCCGCAAAATAGCGTGCTGCAAAAAACCAGAAAGACACAGCGGTATTGACACGGGCAGCTGCCTGACCGCGTGAAGCCGTGATATTTGATTTGCCGACTGTCATTTTCATTTTTATACCTCTGTTTTCTGTGTCATGCTCTTGTAAGAAGCATTTTTCTGTGTGTGTCAAACTGCAGGTCTATGCCGAAGTCGTTTCTTATCTGCCTGATTATGTAAGGCACACGGAAGGTAGAGTCAAACTCTTTTATGTATTCGCTGAAGATTTCGGGGATGTGCGCGTGCCATCTCCAAAGGTAAACCGCACTCTTCTCGTCTTCCTTGCTGCGCTTGTAGCGGTATTTAAGCAGGAATTCCAGCGTGAGCACCTTGTAGTCCGCAATGTCGGGGTAAATGGTGTCGGGGTTTTTCTCCATAAACTCCTGGTATTGCTCTGCGTAGGCGCTCTCCATAATCTCCTTTGTGTAGTTGGGGAGCTTATCTTTTCTGTTAAGGCACATGTCGCGTATCGCAATATGCCTGAATTTCTTTGCCGCCATCTCTTCAAAAAGCTCGTAAGCCGCGTTGAAAGCCGAGTATGAAAAGATTTCGTGCAGAACGGAGTTGAGTATAAGCGCCGATTTGCCGTAATCGATTTCGGGCAGCTCGCTCAGTGAAGAATAAATTTCAATTCCGTTTTCTTTTGCAAGCTTGATCATCTCCGGGTCGTGGTCAATGCCTATATAGCGGAATCTGCCCGGGTAAATCCTGTCGATAAGCGTAAACAGCGAGCCGTCGCCGCAGCCGAAATCAACAAGAGTGTCTGTGCTGTGCTCGATTTTTTCGAGGAACCAGACCTTGTCGAGCATTCCTTTTTCAAGAAGGGCAAAATATCTGTTGTCTGCTTCGTTCATTTCCGTCACCCTTATATCAATACTGCCTTTTTCATTTATTTTGTTAAATCTTTTTTAACATTATAAATTTTGCATTTTTCTTTGTCAATATAGAATATTCACCAAATAAGCCGTTTTCACACCGCAAAAGATAACAATTATAAATAAAGCAAACGCCTCAGCCCCGCAATTATCCTTTGCTCTCTGACTAAAAAATAATTGCAAACCGCAGTGCATCGTGTTAATATTAACAAAAGGAGTGATTGGTATGAAAAGAGCGCTTTCCATTCTTCTCTGCCTGCTTATCGCCTCGGGGTTTGCAATGCCGGCGGCGCACGCCGGGACCGTCGATGATTACACAATCGTCAACCCTTATGAAGATGTCGATTTTGACTCCTGGCAGGGCTACAAAACGCAGTTTCACTGCCAGACAACCGCCAGCGACGGCTTTCAGACAATCAGAGAGGCAATAAAAAGCTATTATGATTTCGACTATGACATTGTCGCCATAACCGACCACGGCACCTCAAACATCGCCTGGAATGTCGCACCGCAGACAATTCCCATTATGCGTGAAATGCGCAAGGAGCGCACGGGAGGCGCAGGCGTTCCCATCGTTCCGCTGAGCGATGAGGAATACCGGGCTTATACCGAAGGCACGGCGCCGAGCGACACACGCACGCACGAAAACGGCATGCTTGATGTTTTCGGCGGCAACGAGCTCAATATGGCAACGCCGTTTGCCGACTGCCACCTTACCTGCTACTGGAGCACCTACGGTCAGGGCTATGCGGGAGTTTTCGGCGATTACGAAACACCCGTAAGGGAGGTAAACAAAGACGGAGGCGTCACAATGCTCGCCCACGTCGGCGAATATGTTTACACAAAAAAGGATTCCGAAAAGCACACGGGTCAGCTCATTGACGAGTATTATGTAAACAAGTTTGCAAGAATCTTTCTTGACAACCCCGGCTCCTGCGCAGGTATGGGAATCAATTCCGCCACCGACGACCACACAAGGTGTGACCGCATCCTTTACGATCAGATTCTGCTTAAAACCATCCCCAACGGCGTTGTTCCCACCGCCTTCAGTTTTTCGGACTCGCACAACGCCGAGTCAATAAACGACGCCTACTGCATCTGCTATATGCCCGATCTGACCAACGAGGCGCTCCGGGACTGTATGCTCGGCGGCAACCTCTTTGCCGTGTCGCACTATACAAAAGGCTATGAGCTCAACGGTATGATGGAGATTGAGCGCGAGTATGTCTATGACCGCGAAGAAACGGACTGGGCGTCAAACGCCACCCCCGTTGTTACAAAAATCGAGGTTGATGATGAAAACGACATCATAAAAGTATGGGGCGAAAACTTTGACACAATAACCTGGGTGTCCGCGGGCAACGTTGTTCTGCGTGAAACGGGAATCAATGACGGCTATGCCGAGTTTGACCTTCACAGCCCCGTTCTGCTTGATGATCTTTACATGTTCCTGCGCTTTTATATAACGGGCAAAGACGGCATCTGCTACTCCCAGCCCTTCACCATTTACCGCGACGGCGAAACCTTCGAGCCCGTTTTCGTTCCCGAAACGCACGACCTGCCCGCCTTCCTCCGGGCGCTCGTAACCGTTCTTGACTGGCTTGTTTTCAAATGGAGCCCCGTCGTCTGGGCGTTCAAATATTTCGCCATGGGCTACGACCCCATTGAACAGACCGTCAACTCAATAAAATCCCTTTTCAGATAAAAATTCACCCGCTGTCTAATTGACGGCGGGTGTCTTTCATTTATTCCTTTTAAACGGGTTCGGCACGTTTCTGTAAAGCAGCTCGTATGCCACAAAGTATTCCCTGACATATCTTTTAAACGCCTCCCCCGGTGTGGGCGCCGAAACGCGCAGAACGTTCTTTATTCCCGAGCGGCGGGCAATTATTCCCGCCCTGTGCATGTGGTATGAGGATGACAGAAAAGCGATTTTTATTTCATCTGCGCTTCTGCCTGCGTGTTTCTCAATTATCGGTATGCCGAATTTAAAATTTTCAAACGTGGTGGTCGAACTGTCCTCAAGGAGTATTCTGTCGGGGCTCACGCCCTCTTTTATGAGATAGTCCGCAATTATCGCCGCTTCCGATTTCTTCTGCTGTTTACGGAAGCAACCTCCGCAGGGCACCGCAATAACATCACTGTGCTCGCTGAGATAAACCGCGGCGCATTTCATCCTTTCAAAAAGCTGAGGGCTGGGCGTGTCCGCTCCGATAATATCACCGCCGAGAATAAGCAGATACTCGCAGTCGTCGCGGTAATTCATATTTGCCTTGTAAATAACAAACGGCATATAGGCAGCAGCCGTTGTCGCAATAAAGGCGGCGGAACCTCCGAGAACCCCTGCCGCCGCTTTGAGTGCAGCGTTCATTTTTCAGACTCCTTTTTCAAGAAGAAATTTCACCACGCCGTCGGCATTGTTTGCTTCAATAATGCCGTCGGCTCTTTCTTTTATCAGGTCAACCGCATTTTCAACCGCGTAAAACTCATCGCACGCTTCAAGCAGCGGCAGGTCATTGTAATTGTCGCCGAAGCCGACAACCCTGTCAAATCCGAACCGTTTTTTCAAAAAATCAACCGCGGTTTTCTTCGATGCGTTTGTGTCGCAGATTTCAAGGTAAAAGCAGTCGTCCTCATAAATATCTTTATAGTATTCACACCTCAGACCCGTCTCATTTCCGAGCGCCTCTGCGGCGGGCTGCGTTTTCTTTTGCGTGTCTGAGACGGAGTAATAAACAAGCGGTCTGTCAATGACCTCGTCAAACGAGCCGACCTTTATAAAAACCTTGCCGTATTTTTCCTGCCTTGTGCGCATAAAATCAGCCGCTCCGGGCGATGAAAGATTTTCATAATATGTGCAGAGCTTAACCCCGTCAATCTCGTAGAGAAAGCCCGAAAGCCCGCAGGCGTGAATCGTCCTGAGAGCCGCGCGTTTTGCTTCATCCTGCATCGGGAACACCCTGACGTATTCCTTTTTCTGCAGGTCAAAAACGCACACTCCGTTCATCAGCACAACGGGTATGTTTATCCCTGTGCCGTCAAGCAGCGAAACAGCCGTTGCCGCCGTGCGTGCGGTTGCCGCGCTTATATTCACCCCTCTGCCGCAAAGCGTCTCAAGCCCGCGCCTTGAAAAATCCGAGAGTTCGGCGGAGCTGTTGAGGAGGGTGCCGTCAAGGTCGGTTATGTAAAGTGTTTTACCTTTCATCTGCCCGTCTTTCTTCAAGGTATTCGTCAAATGTAATCTTCTTGTCATAGCGACTCTCGGGTGAGATGTCGATTATTCTGTCCGCTATTGTCTGCACAAACTGGTGGTCGTGCGAGGTGAACAGAAGCGTCTGCGGGTATTTGATAAGCCCGTCGTTGAGCGATGCAATCGACTCAAGGTCAAGATGGTTCGTCGGCTCGTCAAGAATCAGCACGTTCGCCCCCGAAAGCATCATTTTGCAAAGCATGCAGCGCACTCTCTCGCCGCCCGAAAGCACCTTCGCCTTTTTGAGCGCCTCGTCGCCCGAGAACATCATACGCCCCAGCCAGGAGCGCACGTCGCTCTCAAACACAAGGTCGGAATATTTTCTCAGCCAGTCAATCAATGAATCCTCCACCCCGTCAAAAAACGACGAGTTGTCCGACGGGAAATATGAAACGGATGTCGTAACGCCCCATTTCACGGTGCCCTCATCGGGCTCGAGCTCGCCCGCCAGAATTTTGAAAAGAGTGGTCTTCGCCACAGCGTCGGTGCCGACAAAGGCAACCTTCTCTCGCGGCAGAATCGTGAAGCTCACATTGTCGAGCACCTTGCGGTCGCCCACCGTTTTTGAAAGATTCTCAACAAAAAGCACGTCGTTGCCGACCTCTCTGTCGGGCTTGAACGCAACATAAGGGAAGCGGCGCGATGACACGGGCAGGTCGTCAAGCTCAAGCGTCTCCAGCAGCTTTTTGCGCGATGTCGCCTGCTTGTGCTTTGATGCGTTTGCGCTGAATCTCGCAATGAATTTTTTAAGCTCCTCCGCCTTCTCCTGGTCCTTCTTGTTCTGCTCGCGCAGCTGACGCTGACGCATCTGCGTGTATTCAAACCAGAAGTCATAGTTGCCTACATAAAGCTGCATCTTGCCGTAGTCTATGTCAACAATGTGCGTGCAGACCGTGTTTAAAAAATGACGGTCGTGCGACACGACAATAACCGTGCTGTCAAGGTCCATAAGGAAGTTTTCAAGCCACATCACCGCTTCAAGGTCAAGGTGGTTTGTCGGCTCGTCAAGCAGCAGGATGTCAGGCGAGCCGAAAAGCGCCTGCGCCAGCAGAACCTTGACCTTCAGGTCGTTGGGCAGCTCGCTCATCAGACTCTCGTGCCACTCGTTGGTAACGCCCAGACCGTTAAGCAGAATCTCTGCGTCGCTCTCCGCGCTCCAGCCGTCCATCTCGGCAAACTCCTCCTCGAGCTCGGAGATTTTAAGCCCGTCCTCCTCGGTGAAATCCTCCTTGGCATAAAGCTCCTCTTTCGCGTCCATTATATCGCAAAGCCGCTTGTTGCCCAGCAGAACCGTTCTCACCACCGTGCAGTCGTCAAAGGCAAAATGGTCCTGACGCAGAACGCTGATTCTCTCGCCCGGGGTTACACTGATTCTGCCCCCCGTCGGTTCAAGCTCGCCCGAGAGAATTTTGAGAAATGTCGATTTCCCCGCTCCGTTTGCGCCGATTATTCCGTAGCAGTTGCCTCTTGTGAAGGTGATGTCGGCGTGCTTGAAAAGGAATCTTCCGCTGTATGATAAATCAACGTCAATTGCCGCAATCATTTCAATTACCTCTTTCCGCTGTTTTTTAACGATAACAGTATAAAATAAAAGGAATATTATGTCAAACAAAAGACCTGCGGAAATTGCTCTCCGCAGGTCACCCTGTTTTTCAATCAATATTTCACGTCGTAGATTTTAAGGTAGTTGACAAGCTCCTGCTTTTCAACCGCAAGCGTTGTGCCGAGCGTTTTGCCCGAGCCGCTGATTGTAACGTTGCAGACCTGGTCAACCGAAATAACACGCATGGTTTCGGGGTTGTAGGTAACCGTCGAACGGCAGTCGTGGTATGTAAGACTGTAGTTGACATCGCTGAAAACTGCCGAAACAATGCCGCCGTTCAGGTTCTTGTCAATCTCCTTCTTTGAAAGGGGAGCGAAAACGGAGCCCGTCCTGCTCTGCGGCTTTGAAGTCCAGTCGGGAGTCGGTTCGGGGTTCTTCTCGCTGTTGAGAACTATCGTTATCCTGACGTTTCCGTCGGGCAGCTCCTCATATTTTGCATCCTTGAGTGCGCCCGCATCTGTCAGCAGGCAGCCCTCTTTGTTATATTTTACGGGAAAGAGGTGCATGTCCCCGCCCTTTTCAAACGTGTCGGGCTTCTTTCTTGCGGATTCCTCATCCGTCATAAAGTTGCCTGCAAGGTTGAGCGCCGCGTTGACAAAGGTTTTGCCGCTTGTGATTACTCTCGAATTCGCATCGTCGGGCAGCGACTGATACATAATCTCCTTGAAGCCGGGAGCGTCCTTCTTTGCCCTGTTCATAATCTCGGTGTAGGCTGCAAGAATTTCCTCCTTGGTTTCGGGAGCTTTCTTCTCTTCCTCTGTTGCCGTTTCCGTCTCGGTCTGCGACTGTGTTTCGGTCTCGGCGGCAGTTGTCGTCTCCGGCGCCGTCGTCTGCACATCCGCTGCGGTCGTCTGTTCTGCAGCCGTCGTTGTTTCTGCTTCGGGCGTTTTGCCGCCGCAGGATGAAAGCACCGCAGTTACGCAGACAAGGGCAAGCACAACGGCAAGAATATTTTTAAACTTCATCTTTTTATTCCTTTTGTTCCTTTAATTCTGAAACGGAAAAACCGCCTTAATATGCCAATCGGCGGAATTACTCCGCCGATTGTTAAAGTCAGATAATGTTCTGTTTAAGGTCAGATAACAACCTTGTAGTCAACAGCGCCGTAAACGTTCTTAAGTGTAGCGGAGAGAATGCCGATCTTAAGAGTGATGGAGCTGACGTTGATGTCTACTCTGTATTGCCATGTGCCGCCGACGATTCTGCCTGTGGACTCATCGATTTTGGCTGTAACCTTTGCGTTTTTGTATGTGAGCTTGATGTTCTGGATGCCGTCTGAAACGGTAACGCCGTTGAGCTCTTTAAGTGCGGAGTCAATGCCGTCAAGAACGCCTATGGTGCGGCCTACGGAGCCGTCGCTGCCCTTGGTGGAAGCGTTTGCGCTCTGGTCAACAACGTCGAAAGTGATTGTTGTGTATTTGCCGTCTGATGTTGCCTTTGCGTTTTTGACATCGGAAACTTTGACATCACCGTGGTCGTGTGCGGGGATGTAGTCAGTTGCCGTAGAGTTCTTTTCAAGAGCTGATTTTGCGATGCCTTCGAAAGCGGAAACGATGTTGCCTACAAGACCTGAACCGCCGTCAAGAGCAGCGAGCTTCATTGTCTGCTGGCCTGCGGGTGCGTGGCCTTCGGTAGCTTTTCTTGCTGCGTTGTAGAAAGCAACTACTTCTTCAGCGTCTGTGGAGTTGAGGCCCTTTGCCGCTTCGGTTGTTTTCTCTTCGGATGTAGCTTCTTCTGTTGCATCCTCGCCGGAAACGGGCTCTGCTGTTACATCTTCAGCCGAAACTTCTTCGGATGTAGCTTCCTCTGTAACAACTTCTTCTGTTACTTCTTCAGATGTTGTTGCTTCTGTTACGGGCTCTTCTGTTTTGCTTCCGCAAGCTGCGAAGCAGACTACTACAAACGAGAGAGCGAGAAGAACTGCGAGAATTTTTTTCATTACTGATATCCTCCTGAAATAGATTTTCTGCGATAAACGCGCCGAGCCGATTGCTCGGCACAAAAACGCATAATATCAATTTCAAATTTACAACAATAAAGGGGCTTTGTCAAGACTGCAAAGGCAAATCAATATATATAAAAAAAGGCAAATCGGCGTTTTCAACAAATACGGCAGGTCCGTTTTGGATATATCGGCAAATGACCCTCCGCTCCCGCCGTGACTCCCGTTCAAATTAACATCATCTTCAAAAAATATGTGACATTTCTTAAAATATATGATATACTATATAAATAGCGCCGAATATGACTTTAAATGCGGAGGTTCTTATGGCGGAAAAACATTTTGTATCGTGGAATGTCAACGGAATACGCGCCTGCCTCGGCAAGGGGTTTTACGAGAGTTTTGCCTCTCTTGATGCAGACATCTTCTGCCTGCAGGAGACCAAGGTCGTCGAAGGTCAGGTAACTCTCGACCTGCCCGGCTATTTTCAGTTCTGGAATTATGCCGAGAAAAAGGGATATTCGGGAGTCGCCGTTTTTTCAAAGGAGGAGCCCCTGAGCGTTTCATACGGTCTCGGCATACCCGAGCACGACACCGAGGGCAGGGTAATCACCCTCGAATTTGAAAATTACTACTTCGTCGGCGTCTATGTTCCCAACGCACGCGACGGTCTTGTGCGCATTGACTACCGTATGAGCTGGGAGGACGCCTTCCGCGCCTATGTCAGCGGGCTGGATTCAAAAAAGCCCGTCATCTTCTGCGGCGACCTCAACGTGGCTCATAACGAGATAGATCTCAAAAACCCCAAGTCAAACAGGGGCAACGCCGGCTTCTCCGACGAGGAGCGCGGCAAATTCGGCGAGCTGCTCGCAGCCGGCTTCACCGACACCTTCCGCTATTTTTATCCCGATGCAGAGCAGCGCTACAGCTGGTGGTCCTACCGTTTTCACGCGCGTGAGAACAACGCGGGCTGGCGCATAGACTATTTCATCACATCAGACCGCCTTGAACCTAAGCTGAAAGATTCTCTGATTCACAACGAAATTTACGGCTCCGACCACTGCCCGGTCGAACTGGTTATTGATATATAACAATTAACCTCACCGCAAAATCCATTGATTATAAAAACACATGGCGCGGATTCATCCGCACCGTCCGAATCCGTTGATTAATACAAAAAACTCCGTTTTCACGGAGCTTCTGTTATGAAATCATTAAACCTTTTCCGCGTCAAAATCAATCACAATGTTGTTCTCCGACGGCTTTAAATTCGTGTATTTCACGCCCGCCGCGTCAAACATTCTTTTCGACGCCCTTGTCGAAGGCGAATCGGCGTATTTGTCCGAAAGATAAAACACTTCCCTTATTCCGCACTGAATAATCGCCTTTGCGCACTCGTTGCAGGGGAAGAGC